>JANNYL010000291.1:0-2665 GCA_031410075.1 Flavobacteriales bacterium | reverse complement strand
TATTGTCCAAAGGATACCAAGTAGGCGAACAGGAACAACAGTGTTAACAGCGCGGCGACATAGACGCCGTCAGGAACAGGATTGGCATGTGCTTTCATGGCAGTACAGTTGGATCAGAACACCTCAAAGGTGCTCGCTTCGAAACAGGAATACCATACCCACTTCTGGGTAATTTGAAAGGAACGTGACAAGCGATTTTGATCGATCTTCACCATGTGGGGTATCAAGCCAAGGGCAAGTCGATCGACACTGTGGTGCCGTGCCCAGGCTGAGAATCCACTACCACTACGCCATTGAATACCGCTGCACGTTCGCGCAGATTTCCCATACCCAAGCCTTCCTTGATCGCGGAAGCCTCGAACCCTACTCCATTGTCCTCGACAATGATGTTCAACATGGCCGTACCCTTCGTAACCGAGATCGAGATACTGTTTGCCTTGGCGTGTTTCAGTACGTTACCTACCGCCTCTTGCACCATTCGATAGGCGGCGATCTCCAGTTTGGCATCCATCCGCTCGGCCAGTCCGAAAACACTGAGCTCCACGTGCATTTTACCGGGCACATCCAACGCGGCACATAATTCTTTGAGCGCTCCGTGAAGGCCGAATCGCACAAGATTGCTGTGCACCATGTCGTGGCTTATTCGGCGCACCTCGGAAACAGCTTCGTCGATCAGACCAAAAACAAGCGCGTATTTTCCATCCTGGCGTTCTTCCATGCGGACCATGCGATCCTCGATCGCACTGAACTGGAGTTTGATGGCGCTGAGCATACTTCCCAACCGATCGTGCAGGTCTTTTGCTACACGCGTTCGTTCCTGCTCTTGGCCTTGCATCATGGATTCCAGTGATCGGATCTCTTGCTGCTTGAGCAGGTCGTTCACTTGCTGCTCGTGAACCACCTGTGCTTGCAAACGCAGTCGTTTGTTGTGTTGCCAGTTCCGGAGGAAGAGGCCAGCCATCAAGAACAACAACACCGCCACTCCGATCAACGCATTCCTGAGAGCGGTTTGTAAACGAAGGGATTCGGTGAGGTTGTCGATCTTCCTTTCCTTATCCGCTGTGCCATACTTCTGGCGCATTTCCGCAACGGCCAATTGATCAGTAGCCTTCTCACTGATGAGCTGGTTCCGTGTTTCGATGTATTGCTCGAGATACGCCTTCGCCTCGGGCAATCGACCTTGTAGCTCACGCAGATCCGCTAAAGCGGAAAGCACATCCAAACGTTTGCTCTTGTTCTCCCCGCTGGCCACCAGAGCACGTGTAAATGATGAGTCCGCAAGGGCAAGGTTCTGCGACTTCATGGCGATCTGTCCTTTGATCGTGAGGGGGGAGGCGATAAGCGAAGGACTATCCAGCCCTTCCGCTATCCGCAGTACTTCGTCCACTGCCAGGATCGCCTCCTTGTAACTGCCCATACGATAGCACGCACTGGCCTTGTTCGCGAGCGGCAAGTACATCTTCATTGCAGGTGCGCCCTTCTCGCGCAGCATGTTCAGAGCCGTATCAGCAAGTGAAACGCATTTGGCCCATTCCTCTTCGTCAAGCGCAACGACAGTTAGATTACTGATCGCATCAGCTTCCTCCATCGGTTGTTTCGCTTGGTGTGCCAGATCCCTATGAAGCTGATAGTAGATCGTCGCATCGGGGTTCCTTCCAAAATCATGGTACAGGTTACCAATGTTGTTGAGGAGATCCAGGGTGCGCGTAGTATCCTGCATGTGCCGGGAGATCTCGAGGGCTTTGAAGAACGTTCCAGTGGCCTTATCCAAGTCACCTTGTCCTCGTTGAGCATTTCCGAGAGTCACCAAAGCTGAACACATGGCGACTTCATCTTTGGATAGTTCCGCAAGAACGAAAGAGCGCTGGGCCCAATTTTCCCCCTCAGCGAATTCCGATCGTTCCACGGCCCACATCCCCAAGTTCTTCGAAGCACTTTGCTCTCCTTTTAGATCACCGATAGTTGCCGAAAGCTCGACCGCTTTGCGCATGTAGATCATGGCACTGTCCGACTTTGGATCAGCCCCTCTTTTCGCCATGGCGATCTTGCGGTAAGCATCAGCGGTACGAACGTCATCGTTACGGAGTTGCGCTTCGCGCAGCGCTTGCCATGCGAACGCTTCAGCGGTTTTCGGTTGCTCCTTCCGCAACTCGAACGAAGTCCTCAATAGGTTGTCGATACTATCGAGGCTTATGCGCTGTGCCGATAGTATGCCTATTGAAAGCAGGCCGAACAACAGAACACCGATCCTTTCGCCCATCGAACTGATCGGTGTCACTGTGAATGTCGGGGGATGATCGTAGGTCGAATCGCTCGAATTGAGATCAACGAGTAACAACCCTAACTGTGCGTGCAGGATCAGGTTCTATTGTGCTCGCAGAGTACTCAGTAGGAGAAGGGGTATGCCCAGGTTCCATTTTTGGGGCGACAAAAACCGCTCGGGAACTCGTCCAAGAAAAACCCACTTCATCGGCAGTACCTGATCCAGCTGAATACCCACCTGTAAATACGACCAAACAGGGACCTGTGGATGCAAAACCAGAGAACGGCACACTTCCTCCGGCGGAAATGGGCTGTTCGGTGTCCTTGTCCGCGGTCACGACAACGGTCGTGCTATGTCCACCCTCCATGGTTCTGATCACCACGTCGCCTACGTCCTTGAATT
>JANNYL010000290.1:0-1702 GCA_031410075.1 Flavobacteriales bacterium | reverse complement strand
TTCCATCGTAAGCTCTCCTTGAATGGGTACCGCTTCTCCTTCCGGCGCGAGCGGTGGGATGTGGTATCCATCAGCCGTGTTCAATCGAGCGTCCTTTACCCACAAGGTGTAATCATCAGGATCCACCTGGCCCAGATCACCATCTCCATCCTTGTACGCAAAGCGAAGTGAAACACGGTCTGTGAACTGAACTACGCTCTGTGTGCTCACACTCAATAAGGAGATCTCCGGAGTTTCGGGCATCACCTCCTCCTTCTTGCACGCAGCAAAAAGGATCACTAGACCTATGACAATGATCAGGATCTTCATGGCACGATCTTCAAAGTGAAATAGTCCACCATCGGAGAGCCCGTTCCATCATTCGGCACTTCGGTCGGTTCGGGATGATCACCGTCGTCCACATACACACGCACGAACAACTGCGACCCGATCGGGTATGATGCCAGATCCAACGCGGCCTTGTGCGTGAACGTGGCATTCGTGTTTCCGAAATCAAGACCTGTGATAGCAGAACCAGTGCTAAGCGCGAGTTCGGGCACTGTGGCAAAGCCAAGAACCGAAGTGGCTATCTTGAATTTGTTGAAGGCGAACGCGTTCGAGGCCGTAGAATCATCTGAAAAGGAGAACCAGAGGTCCACATTTCCAGCGGGCACTTCGATCGGCTGTACACCTGGATCTGTGCCACGGGGAAGCGGAGAAGTGGTGTTCCCTGCAGCGAATGCCAGGCACCCTGATACCTGCGGTTCCAAGTTGCCCAAGCTTGGCGGCGCACCGAACATGTTCGGAGCACCGCTTTGGATCCAGGAGGATATGGCCGCGATATAGAGGCCTTGGTTCTGTGGCCAATCGGGTCCGTCGGTTTCCAACGGCATCGTACCACTGGTATTGGGAACGAACGATGTAAGGCGCTCGTGCAAAAAGCTCATTTGCACATTGCCAGGCAGTACACGATAGGTGAATGAGTTCCCCGGATCGTTCGCGATAACGGGATGGAACACGAGCGAGTTGTATGCGCTGCCGATGCTCCGGAAGTCAGGCTCGAAGTTGCCGTCGTGGCAACCGCTATTGGCGCATACTGGCCGGAAGATCCGCTGGTGCAACCACGCGAAGTTGTCCTGTGGCAACGCTTCCGAAGGTGGGTTCGGCGAGTTGTGCTCCAATTGCTCGAAGGGGTTCTCCTCCTTCTTGCACGCGGCGAAGCAGAGTACGATAAGAGCTATGATGATCGCTGGACGCATCATGTCATATACGATCAAATAGTGAAAGAGATCCGCTGTCGATAAGGCCCGCGCCCATGACTTCGCTCTTGATACCGAGAAGTTCGGCCACGGTAGGCACCACATCCGTGGCGATACCGACCGGGCTGTCCTCATCGCCGATCCGCAGGTTGCTTTGCACGCCCGCACCTGCCATCATGCCGAAGATGCGCAGGGAATTCGCGTCGCTGTGGTCATACGAATACCAATCGTTCTGGTCGCGAATGGCGTTCGGCTCGTCATTACGGCCGCATTCCGGTGCTACGATGATGGTCGTGTTTCCCGCCATTTCGGGGATCTGCGTCTGGATGTAATTCCACAGATGACCAACACTGTGATCAGCGCGATGCAGGCTCGCGAGATAACCGGTGAAGTTGCCGTGGCAGCCATCCACTGCGCTCATGTTCACAACAGTGATGAAGTGGTTCAAGCCAACGATCACTGTT
>JANNYL010000289.1:0-4864 GCA_031410075.1 Flavobacteriales bacterium | reverse complement strand
CGCGCGCTTCGGTCTGCCTTGCGAGGCGGCGCGCGTGAGCACGCTGATCCTGGCTACCGCGCGCCATGGGGCGCTCGAAGTGAACCCGGAGGAAGACCCGGACCTCGCGCACTTCCTGGACGCCGACATGGCCATCCTGGGGGCACCGCCCGCGCGCTTCGACGCCTACGAGCGGGCCATCGCCAGCGAATACGCCGCGATCCCAGCAGACGCTTTCCGCGCTGGACGTGGCCGCTTCCTCACGCGCTTGCTCGCGCTCCCACGCCTCTATCAGACGTCGTTCTTCTCGTCGCGGCTCGAGTCGGCGGCGCGCGCCAACTTGGCCCGCGCGAGCGCTGCGCTGAACGACTGACGCGCGCCACGCAGCCCTGGCGCGGGTGCGAGCGGACCGTCCTGGCTCGGTGCTCCGCCAGCCTCGTCAGCGGGGTGTCCCGTTGGGGCCTGTCCCTTCGGGAGCTTCTCGATCAAGGGCTGATCGAGGACTTCCGCCACATGGAACTGGAGAAGCTGCTGGTGGACCTCTACGCGCAGCAGGGGAAATGCGAGCGCATCAAGAACTTCCCCTATCCGCGCCAATTCGGCACATTGAACCTGATGTTCACCAAGCTCTTCATCGCCTTGGTGCCGTTCGGCATGTTGGGCGAGTTCGCCAATCTAGGTGACGGATTCATCTGGCTCACGATCCCGTTCAGCGCATTGGTGGCATGGGTATTCAACATGATGGAGAAGATCGGCGAGAGCACTGAGAACCCCTTCGAAGGCAGCGCGAACGACGTGCCCATCACAGCTATCACACGGACGATCGAGATCGACCTGCGGGAGATGCTCGGAGAGAAGGACATCCCAGCGGCACTGAAACCGCAGAACCACATCTTGATGTAGCTCATGATGCCCTCATCATGAAGTGGAACACTATGACGGAGGCGATCCACGGAACCGCAAGGATGCACTGGAAGATACTGTGGGTCGGGTCGTTCGCGCTGATCGCGAAGCTCGCATGTACACAGGGCAGCGCTCTGGTCGGGCTTGGGGAACAGGCGCACGGATACCGCTCCTTGAACGACCAGAAAGTACAACAGCTCGTCAACCTCGAGGAAGAAGGGCGGATCGACGCGATCATCGTCGAATCCTCGTTCACGGGCGGCATAGCCGCAGGCGGACACAGCAGATTAAGGGATGCCATGCGCGCGTTCGTGTACCCGTACTGGTCAGCGGACACGGTGGTCCATGCGTTCGAGCGAATGGCCGCCAGCGCGAACGAACGTGGTCTTTTCCTCTGGGGCTGCGATATACAAGAGGACTGCCGCTTTCACGCTACGACCCTTGCGCTGATCGACCATACGTCGTTGAACGCTTGGCGCACAGAGCTGCTACGATGCGATAGTGTCTTGGATCGCTATATCGGTGCGTCGCCGATCCACAAGCCCCTGTCGGCTCAAGACCGATCGCTGGTGCAAGGCATCTACATCCACATCATCGAGCAGCTGCCCGTTGATGAAGAGCATGCCCTACTATCCCGAGCGTTGCGCAACCGCATCTGGCTATGCGACCTGCTCGTGTTGACGAACATGAAGAAGCGCATGGCTTTGCGGGACAGCTTGATGGCGGCCAACGTGCTTTGGATCCTCGAACGTTTCAGCTCCAACGATAGACTCGTATTCTGGGCAGCGGACCTTCATGTTCGACGCAGCCATCCTTCAAAGCCACCGAAATGGTGCGGCGAGTATTTGGATCGTGCTCTCGGCGAACGCTACAAGGCGATCTCCGTTGCTCATCGACGTAAGCACGCCAAGCGGTTCGACCGACAGGGTCTGGTGTCACCGGCGGTCCATATGAACGAGCGGGAATTGGTCACGCCCTGTCCTTAACGAAAAAGGGGCCTTTCGGCCCCTTTTTGATATCAATTTGGTACAGGATCACTCTTCCACCACTTCGAAAGGGATGGTACGCACTACATCGCGGTGGAAAACCACTTCAGCTTCGTACTTGCCGATCGTCTTGATCGCCTCGCCCTTCAGCTTGATGTACTTGCGGTCAAGGTCCACACCGAGCAATTTGAATGCATCGGCGAGCATGATCGTGTTCACGCTACCGAAGATCTTGCCCTTCTCGCCCACTTTCGAACCGATCTTGATGGTCTTGTCGGCGAGCATAGCGGCGTTCTTCTCAGCTTCGGCTCTCACCTTGGCTTCTTTATGCGCACGCTGCTTCAGTGTTTCGGCGAGTTGCTTACGCTCACTTTCTGTTGCGCTAACGGCCAAGCCGCGTGGCAACAAGAAATTGCGCGCATAACCGTCTTTCACCTTCACAACGTCGTTCGCGAAGCCAACATGCTCCACGTCTTTTCTCAGGATAATTTCCATGGTCGTACGTGTTCGGGTTACTTCATCATATCAGCCACATAAGGCATCAGCGCCAAATGGCGGCTGCGCTTCACGGCCTGACTGACTTTCTTCTGGAACTTGAGGCTGGTACCGGTGAGGCGGCGTGGCAGGATCTTGCCTTGCTCGTTCACGAACCGCAGGAGGAAATCGGCATCCTTGTAGTCTATGTACGTAATGCCCATCTTCTTGAAGCGGCAGTACTTCTCCTTGGTGGTCTCGATGGAGATCGGCGTCAGATAACGGATCTCATTGTTAAGTCCACCACCGCCACCTGTTGCTGGGGCTGCTGCTGGAGCTGCTGTTGCTGTTGTTTCGCTCATGGCCGTTCAGGGATCAGGCGTTGGGAGTTTCTTCCTTCTTCTTGCGGGGAGCACGGGCCGGTTTCGCGGCAGGGGCTTCTCCATCGGCGGTCGCAGCCTTTCGGTCGCGGCGCCTCTCAGCAAAGGAAACGTGATGCTTGTCCATGGCCACAGTGAGAAAGCGGATAATGCGCTCATCACGGCGGTATTCGGTCTCGAGTTTGTCGATGAACGCAGGGTCGCTCTCGAACTCGATCAGGTGGTAGAAGCCCGAGGACTTCTTCTGGATGGGATACGCGAGTTTGCGCATTCCCCAGCTCTCTTCGTGGCGGATCTTTCCACTGCCTTTTTTCAGAAGGTCTTTGAATTTGGTAACCGCCTCCTTTGTCTGATCCTCAGACAAAACGGGAGTTAAAATGAAGACGGTTTCGTACCGGTTGGTCATGTGCCTTTCGGTTGTTTTGGGGGCGCGAATGTAATGAAATGACCCGTTCCGACAACCTATTTCCATTGCCGCACCCCAGATCGTCCGATTCACGCCTGGGGATCTCCTTTGATCGACCTCGAAGGGCACGGTGGCAAGGGTGAAGCCACCTACTGTTGAGATCTCGGCCCGTGACACACGGATCGGGTTGATACTTTAGGCGCCGTTCCGGATGGAAAAGTTCATCGTAAGCGCCCGCAAATACAGGCCAGCCCTGTTTGACACCGTGGTAGGCCAGGAGGCCGTTACCAGCACGCTCAAGAACGCCATCAAGACCCAGCACCTGGCTTCAGCTTTCCTGTTCACCGGCCCTCGCGGCGTGGGCAAGACCACTTGCGCCCGAATACTGGCCCGCACGATCAATTGCGAGAACCTGGGGGAAGATCTGGTTCCCTGTGGAAAATGTGCTCCGTGTACCACGTTCGACGAAGGCCATTCGCTGAACATCTTCGAACTGGATGCGGCGAGCAACAACAGTGTCGACGATATCCGGAACCTGATCCTTCAGGTACAGATCGCACCGCAGGTCGGATCCAAGAAAGTGTACATCATCGACGAGGTGCACATGCTCAGCTCGGCGGCGTTCAATGCCTTTCTGAAAACGCTGGAAGAGCCTCCCTCCTACGCCATTTTCATATTGGCCACAACGGAGAAGCACAAGATCCTACCAACGATCCTGTCGCGATGCCAGGTCTTCGATTTCCGCCGGATCACGGTAACGGATATCGCCAAGCACCTCGCGGAGATCGCCCAGAAAGAGGGCATTGAAGCCGAGCTTCAAGCGCTTCACACCATCGCTCAAAAAGCGGATGGCGGCCTGCGCGATGCGCTCAGCATCTTCGATCAACTCGTGAGTTTTGCGGGCAACAGGCTTACGTACCAGGATGTCGTGAAGAACCTGAACGTCCTGGACCATGAGCATTACTTCACGCTCACCGATCACTTGCTGAAGGGCGATACGGCTGCTGCACTGGTCGTCTTCAACGACATTCTGTTCCAAGGCTTCGACGGACACCTGTTCGTGAGCGGACTTGCGAGGCACATGCGAGACCTGTTGGTTTCACAGGATCCTCGCACCATTCAATTGCTGGAAGTAAGCGATGATGTGGCGAAGCGCTACGCGGAACAAGCTCTTGCAGTACCCCGTGAACTGCTGATCCGCGGGTTGGAGCGCCTCGGCCAGGTGGACGTTCAATACAAGAACAGCAAAGAACCGCGACTGTTGGTGGAGTTGATGTTGATCCAATTGTCTTCGCCAGCTCAAGGGAAGGCCAATGATCGATCGGCCCCGGCGGAGGAAAAAAAAAGTCCTGACGTAGCGAAAGCCCAGGCGATCCCTGCCGCTGAACCTTCTACTGAGGCTCGCAAACAGGAAACTGAACCTATCGCAGTTGCTGTTGCGCCAGCCTCTCCGGAACGAGTCGCGGCAACGGCGCCCCCAATTCGCCGGCTTGCGGGAAGTATTTCCATTAAACAGCAACTGGAGAAACCCGTTGTAGCGAACGAAGCACTGCCGATGACCGATGCACCCGGTCTCGAACCAGCTCCGGACTCCAGCGCACAACCTAAAGCGGTAAACCAGAGCTTACTTACTCGCTTGTGGAATGATTACGCGTTGGCTCGCAAACAGGAAGGCAAGAGCAGCCTGCATGCCACCCTGACCGCAAAAGAACCGTTGATCACAGGTCTCAGCACAT
>JANNYL010000288.1:0-6474 GCA_031410075.1 Flavobacteriales bacterium | reverse complement strand
CAATGTCATTAAGTTAAGGGGAGTTGCTGCTTGACTTGGTTGAAAGAATGTTGAGGCGGCCGTGTGACGCACGGAGCTGTTTGGGATCAGAGGAGAAAACGAGCTTTGACCAAGCGTAAGCCCAGCCAGAGGATCATGACCAAGTTGAAGGATCGATTGTACACAGAGGAGTTCAAGGAACGCTGGAGGCAGCGTGCTCAGGACTTCACCCGTGATCGCAAGATGCCGTTTGTAGAGGTGGTGCTGTTCATGATGGGGCAGTGCCAGCGGAGCTTGCAGGTGGAGCTCGCCGCGTTCATGCGCAAGGTTGGCGGCTCGGCGCAATGGATCACCAATAGTGCCTTCAACCAGAGCCGCAAGAAGATACGTGCAGGACTGTTCGCGGATCTGTCCGCCACGCTGATCGAGGAGTTCTATACCGATAATGATGAGCGGGTCCAGTTGTGGAAGGGACACCGGCTGCTGGCCACGGACAGTTCCACGATCGAGCTCCCTTCAAGACGTGAGCTGGCCGACATCTATGGCCAAGTGACCAATCAGTATGAGGTGCTGGTGGTGCATGGGCGTTTTTCAGTGCTGTACGACGTGTTGAACAACCTAGCTATTGAGGGCGTGTTGGCCCCTTATCGTGCGGCCGAGCGAGACCTGGCCAAGCAACACCTGCACGCGTGCAGTCCCAATGACCTGGTGATCTACGACCGAGGCTACCCGAGCTTCGAGATGATGCACACCGTACGCCAACACAAGGTGCACTTCTTGATGCGTTGTCCGCGTGATCACAATAAGGAGGTAGAGGCCTTTATGCGCAGCGGACGGGATAACGCTACCGTTGAGCTATGCGCTGGCGCTCACCGTCCCGACCTCAAAGACCGGAGGGTAACAGTACGTATGGTGCGCGTGGCGCTGAACAACGGAGAGTTCCAGGTCCTGCTCACTTCCCTGCTGGACACGGTGCGTTACCCCACCAGCGACTTCAAGGATCTCTACCATCGCCGCTGGGGCGTAGAAACCTTCTTCGATGAGGTGAAGAACATCGTGCGTATGGAACACTTCACTGGTCACTCCCCACATGTGATCGAACAGGACTTCCAGTGCGCCCTCTTCCTATGCAATGTGCATTCCCTGCTGGTGAGCGAGGCCCAAGAGGAGTTGCCTGCCAAGCACATCAACCGAAAACTCTCCTACAAGATCAATTGCAATGTCTCCTTCGGCTTCTTCAAAGAACAGGTGCCATTGCTGCTCACCAAAGACCAGCCCATGGAGTTGACCATGCGCGATCTGCATGAACTCTTCCTCAGCGCCACTGTGCCCATAAGGCCAGGCAGAAGCGCTCCGCGCACCATCGATAAGTTCAAAAACAGGCCTAAGCCCAAGTACCTCTTCAACTCCAAACCAGCCTTCTGACCACCTTAACTTAATGACATTGGGCGCTCCGCCTCGATCCGCGTCAGGTCCTGATAGAACAGGTACCAGACCTGTACAGCGCACTATCCGAAGCCTATGACAACGTGAAGCAATGGGACAGGTCCCTGGTCTACTCGGCGCGTATGGTAAACCATGGAACGCGCACCGGCGATACGGCGTTAGCAAGCTGGGGACATATTTATATGGCCGCTGAGTTCCAGCAGCTCGGCATTCCGGATTCCATCGAGCCGCACGTGCAAGCCGCATTGCGGCTCATCCCGCACTTTGGAGAGGACTATATCCCGTCAACGGCCTATGCGCTGCTCGCGGGCATTGAGCGCCAGCGTGGCCGCAACGACCGCTGCGGTCCGCTGCTCGACAGTATGACAGCGGTGCTCGGCACATTGCCCTCATCGCAGCGCTTGGAGGACTGCCCGTTGTGCATAATGGAACTGGCCTGGCACGAACTGCACAACGGAAGGCCGGAGAAGGCTGAAGCCTGGGCCGAGGCAATGTCGAAGGCCGAGGGCTACAAGAGATCGAAATTCGCGCAGCAGTGCTACCACCAAGTGATGGACTCGATCGCCATCGCCCTGGGAGATTATCGTAGCGCGTACGATCACCGGGCTGATTACATCGCGATCCGCGACAGCATGAACCTGACCTCGGCGGCCACGAACCTGCAGCGCATCGAGAACAACTACAAAGAGGACGCAGCGAACGCACTGCGCCGCTTGGAGGACGAAGCCGCTGCGAACCTCCTGCAGAAGGAGCGTACCCGCCGCAACATCCTTTTCGCCGCCGGACTGGTCGCCGTGGTCTTCGGTGCCATCAGCTACCGCCAGCGGCGACGTACACAAAGAGCCTTGCACCGCAGCGATGAGCTGCTGCTCAACATCCTGCCGGAAGAAGTCGCGGAAGAATTGAAAGCGAAAGGCCACGCCGATGCGAAGCACTTCGACAAAGTCACCATCCTGTTCACGGACTTCAAAGGCTTCACCGAAGCGAGCGAGAAATTGACGCCACAAGAACTGGTGGAAGAACTCAACACCTGCTTCAAGGCGTTCGACAACATCATCACCGCGCGCGGCATCGAGAAGATCAAGACCATCGGCGATGCATACATGTGTGCGGGTGGCTTGCCGGTTCCTGCATCATCAACACCCGCCGGTGTCGTTCAAGCCGCACTGGAGATGCAAGCGTTCATGATCGCACGGAAGAAGGAACGTGATGCACAATGCAAGCCCGCGTTCGAAATGCGCGTGGGCATCCACACCGGCCCTGTGGTCGCAGGCATTGTGGGCGTGAAGAAGTTCGCCTACGACATCTGGGGCGATACCGTGAACATCGCTTCGCGCATGGAATCATCCGGCGAGGTGGGACAGGTGAACATCAGTGAGAGCGCCTATGCTTTGGTGAAGGCTGTGCCGGGTCTTACGTTCACCTCGCGTGGAAAAGTGCAGGCGAAGGGCAAGGGGGAAATGGAGATGTACTTTGTGAAGCAGGCATCGTAAGTTCAACGGCTAAATCCTGCCCCATGGAACCCTTCGTCAAGCTAGTGGGACTGCCGCCCAAGGTGATCTTCGATGGCCGTATCACCGGCCACTACGCGCATCTGGAACGCACTACCGTGGGCGAGGTGCACTTGAAGGCGGACACCGATGTGCCCATGCACCAGCATCCGCACGAGCAGGTGACCTACTTGCTCGAAGGCCGCTTCGAGTTCACCGTGGGCGACAAGACCACCATCCAGGAAGCGGGCATGGCCGCGCTGATCCCCGGTGGCGTGATGCACGGTGGCCGCACGCTCACCGCCTGTCGCGTGGTGGACGTGTTCGCTCCGGTGCGCGAGGACTACCGTTGAACGCCGCGGAGATGAACGACGTCCGTAGCATGGCCGTCGTGCTGCACAACAGTGCGGTTATCGAAAAGAACGAGGATCGCATCGATACCGCGTTGCAACGCTTCACCCGGAGCTTTGACATAGCCGGATCGTCGAACGACCTCCATCTAGCTGTCAACGGGCTGATCAGCATCGGCTTCATCCACACCGACCCGGTGGTCGCGGGCATCGTGGGCGTGAAGAAGTTCGCCTACGACATCTGGGGCGATACGGTGAACACGGCTTCGCGGATGGAATCTTCCGGCGAGGTGGGACAGGTGAACATCAGCGAGAGCACCTATGCGCTGGTGAAGGATGAGCCAGGACTTTCATTCACCTCGCGCGGAAAAGTGCAGGCGAAGGGGAAGGGGGAGATGGAGATGTACTATGTGCACCCGAGCCAGGAGACCACCTGATGCATGCTGTGGTGTACCGGTCACACGTCCCCAACACGGACGGATGCTCCAGATAAACCTCCATAAGAGGATGCGGATCCCCGCCGTTCGTGAAAGCGCGAATCGCCGCGACTCGATGAACATCGCCGCACACTTGCGGCTGTCGCCGATCCTGCTACCTTCATCACTCCGACACAAACAGGACAAGGTTCTGGTTGTGCAGACGAGCGCCAATCGCATATGACCCGGACTTCCCCGTTGTCCCTGTTCATCTCAGGACTGCTGCTGATGCTGCAGGCGAACTGCTTTGCGCAGATGAAGCAGGATTCCCTGTGGCATGTCTGGTCGAACACGACGCTTCCGGACACCACCCGCTTGCTCGCGTTGAGCAGATTCGCCTGGAACGGTTACCTCTTCTCCCAACCCGATAGTGCATACTACTACGGGCAGATGATGTATGACCATGCTGCGAAGAAAGGCATGAAGGAACAGATGGCCTGGGCCTTACGGGGCCAGGGCGTCAGCCTCAGAGTCAAGGACGAGAATGCGAAGGCACTGGATTATTGGTTGAGGAGCATGGAGCTCAGTCAGTCGGTGAACGATCTCGTAGGTGTGGCCGGATCACTGAACAACATCGGCATCCTCTATTTCGAACAGGGTGACTATCCCAAGGCCCTGGAATACCATCAACGCAGCCTGGTCATGAGGCAACGGTCCGGCGATCGGAAAGGTGAGGCCGCCTCACTGAACAGTATCGGCGAGATCTACGAGGCAAATGGCGATCACGCACAGGCCCTGACCCACACCGAACAGGGGTTCGCGCTGTTCGGCAAGGTGAATTCCTTCCAAGGCCAGGCCTCCAGCCTGCTTGCCATGGGCAAGATCCATGAGGACATGGGCAACATCGAACAGGCCCTCCGGGACCTCACACAAGGCCTGGTGCTCTTCGAACGTGCGCGCAACCGAATGGAGATCGCCGAGACCATGAACCTGCTCGGAGAGATCCATCTGAAAGCAGGTGATCACCAGAAGGCCCTGGAGTATTGTGGAAAAGGGACCAAGGTGGCATCGGAGCTCCAGAACATCACGGAACAGAAGAAAGGCTGCGAATGTCTTTACAGGACGCACAAAGCGTTAGGGCACCGCGACGAGGCGTTGATGTACATTGAACGTGCCAAGGTGCTGGACGATAGTTTGCAGATGCAGGAGGTATCCAAGAAGCTCCAACACATGGAGTTCAACAAACAGCTCAGGGCCGACAGTCTGGAAAAAGTCCGTGAAGAGCAGCATATCCAGCTCGTGCACAGTGCGGAAATGGCACTGGAGACGAACCGCAAGAACATTTACCTGTTGTTCGGTATCGGTGTGCTCCTGGCCGCCGGTGGACTTATGAGCCGATTGCGGCACATGCGCCGTTCACGCGCAGCGATCCAGAAGGAGAAGGACATCAGTGAAGGATTGCTGCTCAACATCCTGCCGTACGAGGTGGCCGAGGAATTGAAGGCCAAGGGCTCGGCGGATGCGAAACTGATCGATCATGCCACCGTGCTGTTCACGGATTTCAAAGGATTCACGGCCTACTCCGAGAAATTAACGCCACAGCAACTCGTCCATGATCTGAACGAATGTTTCACTGCCTTCGACAACATCATTGCGAAGAACGACATGGAGAAGATCAAGACCATCGGCGATGCGTACATGGCCGCCGGCGGGTTGCCAGTGGCCAATGCGACCCATGCCCTCGATGTGGTACGGGCAGCCTTGGAGATCAGCGATTTCACCACTGAGGGCAAGGCGCGGAAGATCGCTGCAGGACTGCCCTACTTCGAGATCCGCATCGGGATCCACACCGGCCCGGTGGTGGCGGGCATCGTTGGCCTACGCAAGTTCAGCTACGACATCTGGGGCGACACGGTGAACATCGCCAGCCGCATGGAGAGCAGCGGCGAGGTAGGCCAAGTGAACATCAGTGAAAGCACCTATGCACTGGTGAAGGATGTGCCGGGCCTCGAATTCACCCCGCGTGGGAAAGTGCAGGCGAAGGGGAAAGGGGAGATGGAGATGTATTTCGTGAGCCGAGGCTGAGCCTGCCTCCCGTGATCTGCTCCTAGTGCCATCGGCCCTGGGCGAACCATCTGCAACTGACCATTACATTTCAGCCATGCGGATACCACTGCGACGCGTTCTCTTGCCCCTCTTGGCTTTGCTCGCGTTGGCGGTTTCTGGCCAGAGGGTCACCTTCAAGGAGAAGGACATCCACCTGCATAAGATCGATGTTCGCTACCTGCGGGAAGAGAGCACCGAAGTTGCTGGCCAAGGGCTTGCTGTTCCTGGTATCGATCTGGCGGATAAGGGCGAACCTCGCCATGCTTTCGGTGATGACTCGACTTATGCACTGCGCACGTTGGTGGACACAACGTGGCTGGAACTGGAGGACGCGGAAGACTCTATCGTCCCAGGTGAAAGAAATCACTGGGTGCGCTATTATGTGTACGCTGATGGAGAGTTGAAAAACGTTCCGCTCCTTCTCAACGTGCAGGCTCGAAGCCCGTTCACGATCTATCTCAACGGCCGTGAGTTGTTGCGGTCAACCACACTTCCGCAGATACGAAGTGGGGCCCTACTTCCGCTGTCTGATTCCGTCGCTTGGCTTACGGTACCCTTGTCCTTTCTGGCAGATGGCCAACCCGAAGTGTTGGCTCTTCGCATTGTTGGGGATCCTGGAATTCCTCTGAAGGCCCAAGGCCTGCGCGTTACCCTTCACATTGCGGATACCGCCTATGCCCTGCAACG
>JANNYL010000287.1:0-1195 GCA_031410075.1 Flavobacteriales bacterium | reverse complement strand
ATGGCGGCATCGTACAGACCTATCCATGGACCGGTAGCCCTCTTTCGCGTAACGACAGCATCTTGGTGGCTCTGCCCCCGATCAACGCACCATTGGGTGTGCATGCGTACAGTGCAGAAACGGCCTTACCGAACGGAACAGGTGATGAGTTGGCAACCAACGACTCGAAGACCACGGTTTACGACGCTACCGGCCAAACGATCAAGGTGCGCGTGCGTGCGGACAACAACCCCGGCCAGATCAGTTGGACCATCTTCGATGCGTTCTTCTTCCCTGTGGGGCAAAGTGTTCCGGGCCAGTACACCGCTAACCAAGTAGGAACTACCTCGGTTTGCTTGCCAACCACGCTGGGTAATTGCTTCTACTTCTTCATGTTCGATGCCGGCGGAGATGGTATCTGCTGCCTCAGCGGAAATGGAGATTGGGAACTGCGCGACGTATTGGACCGCTCGGTACTGCGCGACAATGGCCAATACACGGGCGGCCAGTCTCCTGCACTTTCGCCAGCAACACCGGCTTACTTCGCACATGAGTTCTGCCTGCCGTTGGGACCTACCGCTCCGCTGGTAACCGAGTGTGGTATCTTCAACAACCTGCTGAACAACAAGGTGTACTGTAACACGGTGGCTGGTGTAGTGAACTACCAGTTCGAGTTCAGCAACCCGGATGCAGGCTTCCGCCGTCGTATCGGTTTGCCACGGAACTATGTGAAGTTCAGCGAGATGGTAAGCAATCCGCTGTCTTTTGGAACCACGTACTTCTGCCGCGTCCGGGCCGACCAAGGAGCTACCGCTCCGAGTGGTGCCTATTTCGATGACTTCTTCGGTAACGGTTGCGAAATGGCCTTGGCCCCTGTGCAACCGATTTGCACCGAGCTCATCAGCACACCTGGCCCAACGTTCTCCTGTGGTGCTACGAAGCGTTTCGGAGGAAGCAGCAAGATCTGGGCACAACCCGTTCCTGCAGCCACCCAGTACCGCTTCAACTTCAGCAACGTTGGCGAAGGCTACAACCGTAACGTTTTGGTCTCGAGCTATGTACTCCTGTTGAGCTGGGTAACCCAGCCGCTGGTGAACGGTAGCACGTACGATGTGAAGGTGGAATGCTTTGTAAGCGGTGTTTGGTCAGGTTACTGCGGCGCTACGTGCCAGCTGACGATCAACAACACGCCAGCGTTCAACGACGCGCGCAGCCG
>JANNYL010000286.1:0-6354 GCA_031410075.1 Flavobacteriales bacterium | reverse complement strand
GATCTGATACCACAACGCGTTCTTTGACAGCTTCTTCAAGCGCACTAAGAACTCCGCGCTGGCTGTGATCTGATACCACAACGCGTTCTTTGACAGCACCAGTTAAGGGCACCTTCTCTGGCACAGGCTGTTAGAACGTGGTGGGTGGGAAGAAAATCGCCCCGCAGCGCTTGCACTGCGGGGCGGCCGCCCAAATTGTTTGTCCTAAAAAAGCTCCAATTGACTTGGAGCAGGCGCAAGGGCTTCGCGCACCCGCCCTAGGATGTTGATCATCCCGCTGTATTGCTTGTCGGTGATCTGTAGAATGGTTACTTGGCCTTGCTTGGGTACGAACTTCTGAACCCGTTTGATATGGACGTGCATGCTTTCGCGGCTCGCACAATGCCGGGTGTACACACTGTACTGGAGCATGTTGAAGCCATCCGCCATAATGTTCTTTCGGAAAGTGGTATAAACGTGCCGGTATTCACGCGTGCTCGTGGGCAGGTCGAAGAAGACGAAGAGCCACATGATGCGATACGCGTTCAGGCAATACTGTGTGTTACGTCCTTTATGGCTTCCCATGGTTTCATTTCAGTTCGGGGTAGCTAAGTTTCCGTCCTTCCTTCTCGAAGCAGCCCACCAAGCTTTGCGCGGTGCGGTGCAGGGCCACCATCATCGGGCCTTTCTTTCCTTCCTGCTTTACATCGGCCAGCACCGCACCGATCAACTGTGCCTTCGCCCGTTTGTCCAGTTCGTCGATTCCGAGTTGGAGCAGTTCAACAACCTCCGCATCTATATACGGCCGGTAGGGTTCCATCAGGTCGTCTGCCAAGCAGAAGGCGTTGTACTTGTTGCTGTGGTGTATTCCCAGCGTGGGCAATAGCCCAGCGGCTACAATGGCCCTTGCAGTTGCGGCGCGTAATACGGCATAGCCATAATTGAGCGCTGCATTTGGCCACATCCCTTCACGCTCTCGCCTGAACTCCTGCAGAAAGAGCTGGCTCCAATACGCTTTGGCCGCTCGCGCCTCGAGGTTGTCAGAGTCACCGCTTTTTACGTCGCTGGCCATTTGGCGTAAGGCGGTTCCATCCTTACCAAGACTTTCCAGCATACCGGCCTGGTTCTGGATCTTCGCCTTCACGGTCTGTTGCCATAGCTGTTTGGTAAGGGGAAGGCTAGCCTCGATCTGGTTCTTGAAGCGGTGGTGCTGTAGCACGTTGCCGCTCAATGGGAGTAGCAGCCCCGCCGGGTGGTAGTCCGCACCGCAGAACACCACGGCCACGTTGTGCGCCATCAGTTCTTGCAATGCCGCATGGGTATAGGTGAGCTGCGGATGCTCCAGCATCAGTACCGCTGTGTCCTCAATAGGGCGGTTGATGATCTCGCCTGTGTCCTTGTTGGTGATCACCAACTGGCTCAGCTTCACCGAGAGGTGGTAGGGCTGGCTGAAATGCAGTATGCGTCCGACCATGGTTTGCGCTTCTTCGGGCAAGCGCTTGCCAAGGATCGGGCCATACAAGGCTCGCTATCTACACGGCTTGAAAAGTTCCTATAGGCAGCGGCTCCAGTACCGCATCGATACCATCGACTTCAGCCTTCAAGCCGTGCACACTGAAGCGGAGCCATTTCAACGGTTGCTCTATGTCCCATTTGTTGGTCTCCGTTTGTTTCAGCTCGTCATCGGGTCTGGCATCAAGCACGTTCAGTAGATTCACACGGCCATCAACCTCGACCTTCCGAAGCACGTAGGTTCGATTGTTCAGGTCTCGTTGATCGTGCAGATTGATCTCTTCAGGGCCATCCTTGTATAGTCGCATGAGTTGGCCCACATAGAGTACCACTGGCTTCCCATTGCGATGCTGTAGGGTGTAGCCTTCGCGCTCAGGATGGATCTTTGGGATGGCATTGGCCAAGTTCTGCCTACCGCGCGCGCCGTCCAGCGCTGTGGTCAGTTCGAGTAGGCTGAATACATAGTGTGCGGTCTTCCCCTTCGCATTTTCATAAACAGCCATCACGGGGTTCTCTTCATTCTTAACCCAGAGATGGTGCTTGTGTTCGGAACCTGGCAAAAGGTCGCGGTGCGATTTCAGGGCGACCGGGTTCTTCACACTCTTATCGAACACACGTGCGTGCTTCACTATCCGGATCACATCCTCACCCTTGAACTTTCCCTTCCACCTCAACCCTCGGTCATTTTCGATAGCCGCCGGGTCGGCTTCCAGCAGCGCTTCGCGCAACTTGGGGTCCACCACCTTGGCCATATCCGCCTTGCTCATGCCAACAATGGGCTTGCGCAGCACTACATGCTCCTCGTATTCCTCAGTGCCCGGCTTCTTCAACTTGATCTTGCCGTAGTAGGTGTCCTTGTGCAATGATCCACGCACGCTGTCGCCCTGCGCTTTCACGTCTACCACGCGTCCATCTTTCAGTTTCACTTTCCGGTCATACACGCTCGTGCGCCCTATGCTTGGCTTGCGCATATGGTACACCAGCGCAGAATCGCGCAGGTTGCGCATGTCCGTTCCGAAGGTCTTCCAAGGGTGGTCGAAGCTTGCGGTCACATCCTTCTCGTCGTGCTCCTCATAGTGGCGCGCCAATGCGTTGAACTCGGTCTTATCCACTGCGGCACAGACAGCAGCGTCTACCGCGTGGTGGGTGTGTTTGCTGCGGTCCTTGGCATGCACGAAGCTCTCGCCCATCCATTCCTTTCGAAAGGCGCTCAAGGCTTCGGGCTTCAGGCAATCCACCCGATTGAAGTAGCTGTTCATATAAGCCCGTGCCAGCTTGGTGATCTGCCCGGTGGCTACCAACTGCCGGTTCATGAAGCCCGGCTTGATCTCTTCGGCCGTTAGGTGCTCGTACTTGGTGCGCCAGTAGTCACGGAAGAACTGGTTGAACCAACGGTCTTGTATGGCCTTGTCCTTAGCCTCTTTCGTAGCCGCGCTCTTGCTGCTCATCTTGCATGCATACACGGTGCGGTCGTACTTGTCATAGAGCTTCTCAATTGCTTCAGCAGTTTCCTTGATACCCGGCAGCATCTTGCCCTGCACCATGGCTTCCTTGTCGTAGTTCGGCAGGGTCGCGGGCATGTGTTCTTTCTTGATCGCCCGGTTGTAGGTCGTGTCGCACAGCATCTTGTTCGCCATGCTATTGTCCACGGTCTTGCTGCGCGGCCATGTGTGTTCGATCTCAACCCCACCGTTGAACAGGTCCGCAATACCGAACTCTTTGCCGGTGTACACGCACATCACCCTGCCGAAGATGTCCCGCGATTCCTCCAACAGCCACATGCGTTCGATATCCTCGTCGCTAGGATTCGTGTGCTTGCCCACGGTAGCGAAGTACTCCTTCACTGCAGCTTCTGCGCTCTCGTTCTTCTTGCGCATCACCGCCTGGTAGCGTTCCCATGCGCGGCGTTTGTTCGCGCTGTCCAGGTCACGCGCCATCTCGATGTTCACCTGCGTCTTGCGGTCGATCAGTTGGGCGGCGATCATCTTGTTCACCACCATGCGCAAGCTGTGCAGCGCCCGGTATACCATCGGGTTCTTCAGGCCCGGTGTCTTGGGGTCGCCGAGCTTGTCCCCGTGTTCCTTGTAGATGTTGATGGCGCTGTGATGGTAGAGCTTGTCAACATCCTTGGGTAGCAGTCCGAAGTTGTCCATCAACCACTGTTTCACGCGATCGTCACGCCGAAGCAGCGGTTCGAACTGCACCTTCTGATGGTACTCGATGTGATGGAGGAAGGCATCTTTCACCTTCTCGCGCAAGGCGGTGATCGCCTCAGCGCTCTTGGCCCGCTTCTGTTCCAGGGATAGCGTTTCATCAATCCCTTTTCGTAGTTGTTCATCCCAAGCACTGTTCCAGAAGCCCTTGCGCCCACCTTGTTCGCCCAGGGTGTCGCGATAGCGGCGGACGAGCCCATTGAACAGGAGCATTTCAACATTGTAGTCGCGGTGGTCGGCGATGCGCTCGCGGATGCCGTTGCGTATGGCTTCGCGATCGGATGCGCTCATCGCCGCCCACCGGTCATCCACCTGCGGCATGGAATGGCCGACCGGCCCCGTTGTCATTTCCGTTACCGGCTTGCCATCCTTGCCTTCAACCTTGTGTACGACCTTGAAGATGGCAGGGAGGTTCGCCAGCATCACCGCATCATGGTAACCCATCGGGGGCTGCCCATCAATGCCGTACATCAGCGGAATTATGCGACCGAGGGCACGGGTGCTGAGGTTATGATAGCCCTGCTTGGTATCGAACTTCTCCAGCAGCTTCAACTGCTCTTCATCGAAGTTCCATTCAGCGATGGCATACTCTTTCAGGTCGCGCTTGCCACCGGTATCCTGACCCTTGGCTTTGCGTTCGCTCAGGTCGGCCCAATCAACGGCGTTGTAGATCACGCTGTAGCGGTCCTCCCACAGCTTGCGCTCATCAGCCTTGTCGGCTTCCATGGCACCGAAGGCATCCACGATCGTCATCGCATCCACCTTCCACAGATCGGCGAGGTGGGCAATAGTGCGCGCGCCGGGTAGTTTGTCCTTTTTCTTGAAGTTGAAGCTGCCTTCGCTGTCTTTCATTTTCAAGGCCTTCAGCACATCCTCGAAATCGAAGGAGGGTTTGCTGCGGCGAAAGAATTGGGGGAGGACTCGTTGCCGTTCCTCCGCATTCAAAGGGCGGTCATCGAAGCGGATGTTGTTCAAGGTCTGCAACACGCCGAACAGTTCCGCTTCGATGCTGCTGATGGGCGCGCGCCGCTTGCCGGGTTCCAGCGTGCAACGGCCTACATCGCTCTTCTTGCCTTTGAGCGGGCGTTGGAAAAAGAGGTCACCCGTCTTGCCATCGCCGAGTTCCGCTTTCAGCGCGTCGGTAAGTATGGGGTGGTGGTTCTTCTGGACGTCCCACAACTGATTGAACTCATCCACCAAGTTGCTGCGCTTGAAGTAGCGCTTACGAATGGCGGTGTGCGTCTTGCCGAGTTCATGACCAGCCTTGCCAAGCGTGCCATGGTCATTGATGAGTTTGAGGGTGGCGTTATACCCGGCGATGCCTTTATCCTCTAACCCTTCATGGAACGACTCCTGTTCACCGTCGCCGCCTTTGCGGTTGCTCTGGAAACCACGACGCTGCGATAGATGATAGAGTATGCGCCCCAACTCCATCGGGGCCAACTTCTCTTCCAGTCCTTTTGCCCGAAGCTCGTAAGGGTTCAACTTGAACCAGGTGATGAAGCCATCCTCCAACGGATAGCGGTCTTTCACTTTCCAATTCTTCAAACCCTCCTCGCTCAGCGGGCACATGCCGTTCTTGATTAGGTGCAACAGCAATCGTTGCTTCCGCATGCGGCGGCGCATGTACAACCTGCGCGTGGCGCGGCTTCGTGTGCGTTGCGCTGTGGCCGGTGTCTCACTACCCTTCACCCGCGCTACGCCTTCGGGGAAGATGACCGAACCCGCTGCCGCGAGCTTCTTCACACCAGCTTCCTGCTCAATGATCGCCCAACCAATGCTGTTGGTGCCAAGATCCAATCCGAGTGTCTTTTTCATTTCGTCAGTATTTCTGTCGATCAGTGCGCTTGTAATGTAGAAACTGATTTACTTTGCATCATCAGATCACAGTAAGGCTATAAGCCGAAGTGAAAACTTGGCCCCTGCTTCGGTGGGGGCCTTTTCATTTCTATAACGCGCGGTGCAAGGTGCGGCAAAGCATCGGAAGCGCGCCTCCCGAAAAATCGGGTAACGCGGGAGAGGGATTGCGCATGTGAACATGTGGTCATGCGACCATCCCGCGAACGGGACAGGTTGTGGTCATGAGGTCATGAAAGCATGAGGTCATCCCGCGAACGGGAGAGGTTGTGGGCATGAGGACAGACTTGATACCACAAGGCCATTGGCCGAAGCGGCCACCGAATACTAACCCGGCCTTCGCCGGGACCACGAACCCTTCCGCCTCCGGCGGCCTGAAGCCCCAAGCCCAGGCCTTTGGGTATTCGGTGCATTCGGCTTTCAGTGGCCGCCTCGGCCAAAAGGCATTCGGGTAACCGGTCTTATCGCTTGTTTCCGGAAATGGCTTCAAAACTCCACTTTCACCCGCACACCACATCCGCACGGCGTTTCTTCCCGGGCCACGGTGTGGCCCCCTAGCATATAATAAGGTGTCCAGTGTTTGTGTGCTACCCAGCGCACATGGTTGAAGGGATGCGGCACCGGGTCGCTGCCGCGCAGGTGGAAGAGCACGGCATGGTCGAACATGGGGTCGAAGAGCTCTACATATAAGTGTAGCGCGAGGTGGCCGCGCAAGGTGCCTTCGGGAAAGTGGAGGCCCTTGCCGGGGAGGCGCAGGGAATAGAAGGCATAGGGCCAGGGATCGAAACGGCCG
>JANNYL010000285.1:0-7560 GCA_031410075.1 Flavobacteriales bacterium | reverse complement strand
GAAAGGACGAGGTAGATCACGAGCCCTAGCTGTCCCGCCCAGAAAAAGAGCGGCTTCAGCCAAGGTTCGTAGGTCTCTGACCAGAAGCGGTACTTGTCATCATCGTTCAAGAAGAAGGCAGTTGCATGTAACGCTAACTGTATCAGACCCGGAGCCAGATGCGCCAGGCGGACTTGTCTACCAGGCAAGCGGTGATCCAGCATGCGCAAGACGTAGAACCAGAGCAGCGGACCTACCAGCAATTGTCCGTTGATGGGAATGAAGTACAGCCATTGGTTGCGGTCGTACACACCCGTCTCCAGTAACAGATTGTGTGTGAGCGATCCGAGGAATACCAGGACGAGCGCGGCCAGCAAGCCATTCGCCTGCCGGTGTGCGCGCTGCGCGAGCAGGATGCCGATGGTGAGCACACCCGCCAACAGGGCTAGAAGGAGAAGGGCGATCGCCAACTGTGTGATCAGTTCAGGTGTGAAACTTACGCGCCCTGCGTATATGTCTCTCATGGACAGGCTTCCTTTGCCGAATGCGCAAGCTCTTCCTCCTGATGCTGATGGCATCGGTAACTGTATCCGCGCATGCGCAAACCTTCGACCTCGACCAGTTCGATCAACTCTTCCGCCCGCGACTTCGCGCGGAAGTTGGCTGGCTGCCACAAGTAGGCCTGGACAAGGGATCCGGTACGTATGAGGATCGATCGGCGAATTTGGTGTTCACCTTCCCCATACGCAGCACGTTCAACGTGAACGCCAAGCTGGACCTTACAGCGGAGAACATCGGCGAACTTTTGAAGAACGGCGTGCGCGTCCGGGCTTCGCAGGTGATGGGCAATGTGCGCTACGGCACGCGTCAAGTGCTGTTCGATGAAGTACTGGGCCAGATGCGCACGCTGCACACTTCGTCCATCGGCGCACTGGGTGTGAGCCTCACGAAAAAGTACCGCATCCTCTTCTGGAGCCTGAACGTGAACGTGAGCGAGGAGGACCGAACGTTCGACAGGGCTGTTCCCCGCTTCGGCGGCGTGATAGGCAAGATGAAGGTGAAGGGCCTCCGCAAGCAATTCTTCTATGGGCTCGCGGTGAGCTTTAATGACGGGCTCACGTTGCCCGTACCGTTCGTTGGCGGGTCCGCTCCCATCGGCAAGAAATGGTCGTTCAATTATGTGCTGCCTTTACAGGCATCGTTCGGCTGGAAGGTGAGCAGCGACACGCGCCTGAACTTCGGTGCCGGCCTCGAAGGCAACCGGAGCGGGCTTGAACTAGGGGATCGCCGATACAATCTCAACTATGCGGGCTTGCGCGTCTTTGCTTCAGCGCGTCAGAAGTTGAGCAAGCATTTCGCCTTGCGCGCGGAGGTCGGCTACATGCCGCGCCACCGAGCAGCGATCACAACCACCGGTGTGGACGATCTGATCCCCGCTTTCCAGCTGCAGCCCGGCGTGCAATGCATGGTCGGCGTGAACGTGCTCTTCGGCACGAGTATCCTGGACCGGATACTCGACGAGGTGCTGAAATGATACCCGCTCAGAACACGTAGCCGAACCGGAGGGAACCGCTGACCACCAGCGGTGAAGAGTTGCCGAAGAAGGCATGCGTGAATGCGTACTCCTGGCGGCCCGGACTGTCATAACCCGTGCCGGTCACTTTACCATCACGCCACTGCGTACCGTAGCCCAGACCGCCATTGATGTCAAAGGTGAAGCGCTCACTCAACATCACCTGTCTGCCGATGGTCAGGATGACCGCCGCACTCGTGTAGTCCTCCGTGATCTTCGCGGTGCCCGGATAGGGGTTGTAGTAGGGGTCGTAGAAGTAGTTCTGGTAGCGCGTCTTTGTCCATGCGCTGAAGATCAATTCCGGCCGCAGGTAACAGCCCGCCAATGGGTGCGCATCCCCGACGGACGGGCGCTTGATCGAGTGCGGCAGGATCAACTTCACGCCAGCGGTGACCAGCGCGCCTTTGCTGTTGAAGGCATCATCATACTCGTTCCTGTCCCATAGGCCGATGTACCCCGCTTTCGCCACAAAGCTCACCCGACGCCCGATCACCTGCTCATATCCGATCGTCACATGGTCCAGGGCCGGTGAGATCACATCGAACGACAACGCATGCTTCCGGCTGAGGAACTTCGGGCCATACGGCCCATCCGTGGTAGCGGACCCGAACGTGTAGGCTTGGCCGCCCTTGAGCTTGATGCTCGCCAGATCCCGCTTGTCCACCACGATCAGCACCTGGTTCCCGGCCGAGTTCGTGCGGTAGCGGATCTGGTCAAGGCCGATCTCCTCCACCTGCCCGACGATCACGCTCCCGTTCGTATAGAACAGCGAGTCTTGTGCCCAGACCTGCAGGTGCACGATGCACATGGACAACGCCGTGAGAACGATCGAGAGTGGGACGCGTGTTTTCATCGCAGGGGTCTTGGTTCGCCGAAGGTAGCCGGGGCGGCATTGGCTTGAACGACAGGATGCACGGCGCAGTATGCGCGCCTATTCCACGACCCGCCCCGGATCGGCCTTTGCTCCCGCCCGCTTCCTCGGAACTCCTTCGAACCGCACGCGCACCTGCAGTTTGCTTTTCACTGGCCGATCCCCCAGCCGCGACGGCTTCCACTGCGGCATGGAGGTGATCACACGCACCGCCTCGGAATCGAAAGCCCGCCCGAGGCTCTTAGCAACCTCCACATTGGTCACTTCACCCTTCTTGTTCACCGTGAAACCGACCGTGACCGTACCGGCCTTCTTCGTTCCGCGCGGCTGCTTGATGTTGTCATGGATGTAGCGCTCCATTTCCTCGATGCCGCCGGGGTATTCCGGCTTAGTGGCGTTCTCGAATCGTTCCAACGTGGCAAGCACCGTCTTGTCCATACTTGGTTCCACATTGGCCGGGATCATCGAATCGGCCGTGGACTCTTGGGGGTGTCTGTACCTCAACAAGCCCAAGTCCACGGTCAACGGAGAAGAAGTACCCGATGCCGATCTTTTCATATCCGCATGTTCTTTTTGCGGAGTTACCGACAGTGGCTCTTCGATCCGATCATCTTCCTGGGTGATCAGCCGAGTGAAGATCCGGCCTTCAACACAGGTCGTATCCACCCAACTCCGGGCCTTAGTTGGCGCATGTGTGAACATGGTCTCAACGCGCGTGTCCAGGTCCAACTGTTCAGTGATCGAGTCGCCCGCGGCAATAGCTGTTTCCGATCCGCTCGGCACTTCGCTCACCTGCACTTGCGGTGCTTCGATCCGTGCCTCGTGTTCCATCGGCAGCCGCATGAGCCAACCTCCAGCGGCCAGTACGACCAGGCCTGCCACCAACCACGGCACCCAGCGGGTGATGGACCACGTTCGATGGGCCGATGTGAGCGCGTGCCGCAGTTGGACGCGATGTAGCCCTTCACGTAACGCTCGCTGGTCATCTATAAGCGTTCGCAGTTCGCTATTGGCGCCCATGCGCTCTTCGAACGCGGCGCGCTCGGCCTCGCCCATCCCCCCATCGAGGTAGCGGTCCACCAGTTCCATGAGGTGCAGTTCGTCACGCATGTTGGTGGTGGATAGGATCGTTATGCTTCGCCAGTTCACGGAAGCGCTTGCGGGCCTCTTCCAGGCATTTGTACTTGCGCGTCTTCGCGGCGCCTTCCCCGGCGAAACCGAGCGAGTGTGCTATGTCGATGAGCGATTCCTTCGCGATATAGAACCGCTTGAGCACTTCCAAGCACTTGTCACCGAGTGTGCGCAGGGCCTGTTCAGCGGCAGAATACTCCCCTTCTCGCACGAGCATTGCCGCCAGTTCCATCGGCTCTTCGGGTACGTCCCCGACATCCCATTTCGAAAGCGACTTGTTCCGCCTGCGCAACTCCTCACGCCACAGGTTCCGGCAGACGCTGAAGAGGTAAGTGCTGATGGTGCTCGTGAGCGTGAAGTCCGAGGACCGCGCCTTGCGATGGAAGATGATGAGCGCGTCTTGAAAGACGTCCTTGGCATCGTCACTGGAACCGCTGTTGTCGCGCACGAGCCTGCGCACTTTCGGGAAGTGCGTGTAGAGCTTGGCGAAGGCCCGCTCATCGCGGCCTTGGCGGATCAGTTCGAGAATATCCGGATCGCTCATCCCACGTTGTCTATTGCTCTAGATGGGGATAACGCGAAAAGGTGACCTGTAGCGCTGCGTTCTCCTCTTAACGCACCACAATGGGTGGCTCTATCAACTCCGCTGCGAGCGGACCAACTGGCTGCACGAGGCTGGGTGAGCCGTCATTCGGTGACCTGTCGCGCCATGCGCGTGGCACTTTCTCAACCTTGATCGGGTAGATCGTGAGTTCTCCATCCTTGGTGAAACGCAACCGCAGAAAGTGCTTGTAGTCCTGGATGCGTAATGCACTGAACGCTTCTTCGCTGTGGCGCCCGAACACGTTGATGGAGACCAACAAGTACAGACCCAAGATCATTGTGCCTAGGATCCACCCTCCACCGAAGATCATGGCACCGGTTACCAAAGCTTTCAAGAAAGGCGCGTGGGGAAACAAAGCGTTCGCGAGGTTCAGTGAACCCCAGCCGAGATAGAACAAAGCCGCCCAATGTGCCGCGCAATGCAATGCACCACCGAGCACGCGGTACACCTTGCTATGGGTATCCGTAAAGGCAAGGAAAGACGCAATGAAGCCGATCATCCAGATCGCGAGCATGGGCTGGGCCGCGAACAGATCCGCCGTTGTGCGCAGTGCTTCCCATGGGTTTCGAGGTGGATCACCATTCATGGTAGCGCCAACCAACCACGCTGTGATCAAGTATAATACTGCCGGCAATATGCCCGCTTTGGGATTCTTGAAAAAGAAGAACAAGTTGCCCCATGCCAAGCGCGATGAAGTGCGCGCATCGGGGTAGCAACCCACTTGCTTGAACGCGCGTGGTTCGGTTCCTTGCTCCTCGGATGTTTCCACCAACAAGGAAAGGTCCTCTTCGTGCGTGGGATGAAGGAACGCACCACCCCCACCGGCGGTGATCTTTTGAACCGGTGACCCCACTTTCCGATCGACCTCTTCGTGACGGCGGTAATGATGCAGATCACCCGTAAGAAACACCTTCACATCAACGCCTTCGCGGCCAAGCACTTCATCCTGTAAATACAACAAGTCCGTCTCGTCGAATTCGCGACCCATTCCGCGGTATTTGTGCGCGTAGGTCCACACCGGTATCGATAAGCACAGAAGCACTTTGTCGCCACTTTTCATTTGGTGCCGTGCAATGGCTCTGAAGTATTCGATCTGGCCGGTGTCGAGATCGCTTTGCAATTGCCCATCACTACCCAGCAACCACCAATTACCGGGAAGTTTCAATGCGAAATAGCTGCGTTGTTGGCGTGAGAACCAACCCGCGAAACGGCGGCCGCCCACATCGCTGCAGAACAAGCGCGTGAACGCATTGAGACCATCGTACCAATCGTGATTGCCCGGTATGGCATATACGTGGGGGCGTTCCTTCGGCTCCTGCTCTCCAAACGCTTTGGTGAAGGGCAGTACCAACCTGCGTTGGTATTCTTCACGGCTTGGTGTGGGATACACTTCATCGCCACCGAAAACGAGCACATCAGCGCGTGGCATATCCAACTTTTCGCCATGCGTTCCAATTACGGAAAGGCTCGGCTGGCTGGCTGCGTATGCGATCGCGTAGGTCGGGTTCCAACCGTCACCGGTGTCGCAAACAAAGTCCATCCACAGTTCTTCGCGCTCGCGTTCTTGCTCATCCCGGGGCCCGTTCGGCGTGTCGATGTAGCGGTAGGTGTAGTCGAAGAAGCGGTTCTCTTTTGAAGAGAGCGCGAGCATCAATCGGCGGTCGCTGCGTTCGCCCACGATCATGGAGAAGAGCGTTTTCAAACCGGTTGATGCCAGCTGCGCGGGATCGAACCAACCCACCATAGGCATTCGCTCGCTCTTCTTTCGTGAAGACCAGAAACCGGCACCTGCGGAAAATTTACGGGCTATGCGTTTCGCCACAGGCAATGCGGAGACACCTTCCTCCTGCATTCCTTCTTCACCGTGCCTTTCGCGCATCTTGACCAAATGAACGGCAACGGTCTAAGCACGCAGATCCAAAGGGATCCGGCAAACAGGAATTGGATCCATCTTGTGCTTGTTCACCGCGCGCCTGTGATCGAAAATTGCCAATACTTTCTTCTGACGTTCTGTTGGCTCTTCACCGCGCATTCCTGCTCCACGATCGCGCAGATCCATCGCCCACTCCAGCTCCGGGTAACTCGCGCCGATCTGGTCCTCATCGCTGCGGTCATCACCCCAGAGCCCATCGGTCGGCTTGGCCTTCATGATGCTCTCCACGATGCCGAGCGCACGACCGACCTCGTAGACTTCCGTCTTCATAAGGTCCGCGATCGGTGAAAGGTCCACGCCGCCATCACCATACTTGGTGAAGAAGCCCACACCGAAGTCCTCCACCTTGTTGCCCGTGCCGGCCACCAGCCGCGAATGAAGCCCGGCGAAGTAGTAAAGTGTTGTCATCCGCAAGCGAGCGCGGGTATTGGCCAAGGCGAGTTCCATCACGGCACGGTCCGGGTGAGTTGGGAATGCGGCAACCATTTGATCGAATACGCTCGTTAGCTGCACGACCTCCATGGTGACCGCAGGGTGGGCGGTCTTTAAGGCGGCGATGTGCTCCTGTGCGCGCTGCACCTGTGAAGGCGCCTGATGGATCGGCATTTCAACACATAAGACCGGCAAACCCGTCCGTGCACACAACGCACTGGTGACTGCGCTGTCGATACCGCCGCTCACACCAACCACGAAGCCTTTCTGTCCATTCGCAACGCAATAATCGTGAAGCCAGCTTACGATGTGTTCGATCACCCTTTCCGTATTCATGCTCTATGTGCCCTCGGTATTGTGTTTGCTGCCCGACAAAAGTGCGAAGCCCTGTTCACCTTTTGATGAACAGGGCTTCCAATTCTTGAGAATTCGCCTAGAACAATGCGCCTACGGTCACCTCGAAATAGTGGAGCTTGGCTTTCGCGCCATCGCCATCGTTCACACTGGTGAAGGCGTTGCTGTATTTGAGCCCGAGCAGCGCGGAGGTGTTCCCGCTGAAGTTGTACTCGACCCCGCCACCTACCAGCAAGGCGATGCGCAGGATGTTCGCTTGATCATAAAAATCCACATCATCGCTGTCGCCAAAGCTCGCCTTCGCCGAGGTGGCGATGCCGGTATCGAAACCGATCTGGCCGAAGTAGGTGAGGTAGCCGATCTCGTTCGTCTTCAGCTTGATCGACAATGGGATCTCCACATACTGCAACTTGGTCTCGCCTGAAACGGTCGTGGTCCGCGTTCCAGTCGTATCCGTGATCGTGAAGGCCTGCTTGGACTTCGCCTTGAGGTTGTTCAAAAAGGCACCCGTGCTGAAGAAGTAGTTCGCGTTATCGCCCAATTGGAAATCGCCCAGTAGACCGAATCTGAAACCCAGGCCGGTGCCATCGCTCTCGTAGCCCTTTTCGTCCGAGCTTATCCAGCCCAGGTTGGGGCAAACCTCCAAGCCCAGCCTGAACTTCTTAGTGTCCTGTGCATAGGTA
>JANNYL010000284.1:0-2719 GCA_031410075.1 Flavobacteriales bacterium | reverse complement strand
ATTGGTCAAAGGCAACGCGCCGATGTTGTCCATGAAGCCTCCAAGGTTCATTGTGCTGCCCAGCTGACTTTGTGGAATGCGTCCGAATTCGGTGCCATCACCGCGGTGGCTCACATAACCATCGAACGTATGCGCATCGATCTGAGGTGCTTCAGATATGTTGATGTCATCAACCTGCCAGTGATAGTGGGATGTACCCGCCGTTTCCCCGTCATGGTGGAAGCGGAACTGAACGGTAGAAGGATTAGCAGCGATAGCAGCTGTGATCGCGAAATTGAGCGTTTCGGTTGCACTGAGCGTATTGATCGGCAATCCGTTATCCGTAGGGAAGCTTGTAAAGGTGTTGAAACCATCCGTGGTGACTTCCAGCACGAACGGTGCATCTCCACAGCAGTAACGAGAACGCTGCTGGAACTGCAGGATGGCAGCAGGTGTAGCAGTAAGATCGATCACAGGCGAAACAAGGGATCCATCCCAGTTGATGTACTCGGCCGCCGGAATTGTTGTAGGGGTGTTGCCTACCCATGTGCAATTCGCGGAATCCGAAGCGAATTTGGCGAAGCCGTTGGCGAACGTGGTGGATTGGATACGCTCAGTGTTGGGCGTGAACGCACCACGAGGCGCCGTGGTACCGAAGTGCCATACGGCGCCATCAGTTCCACTTAGTGTCCAAGGGCCGGAAGGGTTGTTTCCCAAGATCCCGAAATCGAAATCCTCGGACCATACCACAACGCCGGTTCCCCGGAGGGCAGCATTGTCTTCGGGCCTGGTTTCAGGGCGAATATCCTGTGTGCGCGCAGCAGACGGGAACGTTGGCATTACGGCATACTGTGCTTGTGCGCCCGTGACCATCAACGTGGTCAGAAGCAAGATGTACTTGTGGTTCATGTGCTGGGTCTTTCGTTTTTTTAGAGGTGCCAAGGTAATAGGTCCATACAGGTGAAAAATCGTGAATTATCCGTTACACCATACATCACCGGGACCACTCGTTCAGACGCTTTGCCGATGAGAAAGCGATGCCTCATCCCTTTGCCGTCCTGTACCCGGTGCTATACAGGTCCGAAAACAACCAGCGCACCCCGGTTGCCCGAAGTGCGCTGGTCGAAAATGGTTGTCGGACTCTTAGTTCAGCGTTACGCGCTGCACGAATGAAGCCTTATCGGTAGAAACACGAACCGAGTAAACACCTTTTGCGAGGCTGCTCAGATCCATGTTCAGGTTCAACGTGAAGTTGCTTGTAGCAACCACTTCGCCCAAAGCATTCACCACTTCCACGATGTGCTTGGCTGCGGTTGCCGCGTTCAACGTGATCTGGCCGTTCGATGGGTTAGGGTACAAGCTGATGCCCGAAAGAACTTCCTCATCCATACCTACGACACAGAAATCGGCTGCTCCGCTCAGGCGGATAGCCAATGCATTACCATTGGTATAGACTTGGTCTGCTGGGATGAAGATGGCGCTAGCCAAAGCAGGCTGGGGAACTGTGATGTCATCCAGTATGCGCCAGTCGTTGAGGTTGCCATTGCTGTACATCTCGACTCCTGCGAAGTACTTGCCTTCAGGAAGTTCTACTGGTGAATCGAAGCAAACACGCACAATACCAGCAGTGATATCGTCCTCAGTGATCACATATTCTGTGCTGATCGCGATCGGTTCATCCACGATATCACCAGCAACGTTAGCGGAATCATGCAACGAAACGATGGCAGTACCTCCCGAAACACTGGTGGATGAAAGCAACATTTCGATGCCGTATACCGTGAAGGCATCCTTTACTGGATAGTAGGTGAACACGATCAACCCATCCTCACCACCTGTGAAGCTTGGTGTACCCAAGGATCCGAGGATCTCAGCGCCCTCAGGGTGGTTACCGATACCATCCAAACTATACACATCATTGGTGAGTTCGAAGTTGCGCAGGTGTACGTTGTTTTCTGGATAGGCATCAGCGCCGATTTCAGTGCTCGAGATCGTCGTGGTAGCTGAATACAGTCCGGCCGTAAGAGCAGGTAGTGTGTAGTCAGTCTCCAAGAAGGCGATCTCACCTGGGGCCAACGTAGGTTGCGACAATGGCACGTTGAACGGTACCGGACCTGTTACATCAGCCGTAACGGTGATATTGGTCTGGGCGCTAACGCCCTGGTTTTCGAACTCGCCACCGATCAGCATGGTAGGGTTCAACTGCGCAACTGGTAAGCGACCGTACTCTTCGCCGGTACCAGTGTGGGAGAAGTAGGACGAGCGCATGCCGATTTCAGTGGGTGGCTGCTCTGTGATCTTCACATCATCCACATACCAGCTGTAGCCGTAAATGCCGGTCCAATGGAAACGAACCCACACTTGTGGCTGGTTACCAGCCGAGTTGCTAATGTTGATGCGGACCAACGTTGGATTGTCGACCGGATCTTGGGTCTGCATCCCGGGCCATACTTCATAAACGTTCGGCATCATAGACAAACCCGTGGTATCAGCAGTCAGATCTGGCCAGGTAATGCCATCAGTGCTGATGACAACGTAGCAGGATTCCTCGGTCCATTTGCGGTACTGGCTCTCGAATTCGAGTACCACATTCGGGAAGCCCAATGTACTTATAGAATTCGCGGTGGTAAGCATGCTCTTCTCCATATCAACTTCGTTCGCGAACACATCGGAATCGATCATCGCGAAACCGTTGTCGGCCGTAGTGCTCAGGATCGTAGCGATCGGGGCACCACCTTGG
>JANNYL010000283.1:0-14961 GCA_031410075.1 Flavobacteriales bacterium | reverse complement strand
GCGCGCGACATTTTCGCTGTCGCTCTTGGTCAGAACAATGATGTCCGCGGCTTCCATAATGCCGCGCTTGATACCCTGTAATTCATCACCTGCACCAGCGATCATCAGCAAGAGATTGATGTCGGCCATACGATCGATGGCCAACTCACTTTGCCCGATACCCACGGTTTCGATCAACACGCGATCATACCCTGCAGCCTCACAGAGAACGATCGTTTCACGGGTACGTCGACCAACCCCACCCAATGTCCCGCCGGTTGGTGAGGGTCTGATGAACGCCTTTGGATGCTGGCTCAACCGCTCCATTCGGGTCTTATCTCCCAAGATGCTACCACCCCGAACGCTACTCGGGTCAATTGCTAGAACCGCCACTCGATACCCCTGTTCTACCATGTTCATGCCGAGCACATCGATCAACGTGCTCTTCCCTGCCCCTGGAATTCCGGTAACTCCGATACGCATACTATTGCCCGAATGCGAAAGGCACACCCGCACAAGTTCTTTTGCGGCTTCGTTGTCCTCCTTGCGAGTGCTTTCGACCAAGGTGATCGCCCGGGCAAGAGCCGATCGATCACCAGAGCGAAGAGCTTGGAAGAGTTCCGTTGACATGATGCGAAGATGATGCGCTCAGGGCTTCTGGCCACACACCGCAAGCCACAGGCTCATCACCAGTGCACCTCGCTTGGACCATCTACCAGCAATGCACGAAGGCTCAGGCTTATGCAATTGGAGCCGGAAGCTCGCAGGCCCATGGCTTGTGGATCAATAACCACCTCGGTAGTTATCCACCCACTCCGGATCACCCATGTCCCTTAGCAAGCGGAACATGTTCTCGCCGATCACAAGGTCGAGCGTATACTTCATTCCATAACCGCTCAGCAACAGCTGCTGACGATCATCAGGGCGCAGGGGCTTGGCAGCCCAACCAAGCATTTCGTGCATGCCCTCCTCCAATTTCAGCGGAAAACTCTGGAATTTCAACCGCCATAGATTATTGAGTGCAGAGCAGTCGGTCAAAAAACCCATTTGAACGCTATCTGATGGAAGTGTGCATTGGGTCACCCCGAATTTGCGGAACAGGTCTTCGCCTTCAGGGTTCGCTTTACTGAACGAGCGCCCTTGCACCTGGCGAATGAAGTTGAGGCGGGTTATGGGTTCGGTCTCCAACACGCGCTCATCATCACTCACTTTAACGAGGAACAAGGAGAACAATTGGCCATCGCTTGTGCTACCCAGACTTAGAGCGAAGTGCCAGGTGGCAAAGGCCGAAGTGTCCACTGGCATCCCGGCGAAAGCCGACGCAGTGAGCAAGCTTAAGACAGTTCCGAGGGTGAGTGACCGGAGCATTTACGGGTCGAATCTATTGGTAGTTCAATGTCGAACCCACCAGCCAACGTGCTAGCGATCGATCTGCTGATGGAGGAAGGATCGGCCCCAACAGGCAACCTCCCTGCCAGATCGATCAACCCACGCGGGCATCTACATTCGCACCATGTCCCATATCGTTGCACCTTCCCTGCTTTCCGCCGATTTTGCGAACCTACAGGCGGCCGTAGAGATGGTGGACAAGAGTTCCGCGCCTTGGTTGCACCTGGATGTGATGGACGGTGTTTTTGTCCCGAACATCAGCTTTGGACTCCCTGTGATCATGGCCATCCGCAAGCACACTCAAAAGACCTTTGATGTGCATTTGATGATCGTTGAACCGCAGAAGTTCATTCAGGAATTCAGTGAAGCCGGAGCCGATGTCCTGACGGTACACTTCGAAGCATGCACCCATTTGCACCGTACCGTTCAGGCGATCAAAGCGGCCGGTATGAAAGCAGGCGTGGCGTTGAACCCTCACACACCCATTAGCGTTTTGGATGACATCCTGGGCGACATCGATCTGGTGTGTTTAATGAGTGTGAACCCTGGATTCGGCGGGCAAAAATTCATTCCGAACACCTATCGCAAGATCACGGCTCTACGCGAATTGATGAGTGCGCGCGGCGCTAATTTCCGGATCGAGATCGATGGCGGCGTTGGCCTGACCAATGCAGCTGAACTCGTGAAGGCTGGGGCCGATGTGCTCGTTGCGGGCAATAGTGTCTTCAACGCGAAGGACCCGCTCAAAGCAATAGATGAGTTGAGTAAAGCTTAGTTCAGCTCCATTTGTTCTTGATCACGACTCGTTGGGATAGTTGGGCGTTGCCACTTTATCAAGCGCCGCCGTTCATTCAGATCACGTCACGATACATACTTAGCTGATCCGATCCCTGCGCAACTTTGCAACCTATGGGCACATCCACCCTTGCGGCACCAGCGGTCCTCACGCATCAACAACGCGCGCTTATCCGGACGTTGCTATACTTCGATGTATTCAAGCATCCATTGCGCGATGACGAGATCTCCAGCTTTCTGAGCGGGCCATTCGACAAGCGTGTTCCTCTTTCCGAGGACTTGCAATTGCTTAGTGCTGAAGGCACAATTTCCCGCAAAGCAGGCTTCTATGGGTTCGGTGATCTGACGAATTCCGTTGCGATGCGCCATGTGGACAGCCAACGCGCTCGCGAACGCATGGTGAAAGCGGAACGCATGAGCCGTTTGATCGGCCGATTTCCGTTCGTGCGGGCGGTGATGCTCAGCGGAAGTATCAGCAAAGGCCGTATAGCTGACGATGGAGACATCGACTACTTCGTGATCACGGAGCCGGGCCGGCTGTGGATCGCTCGCACGTTGCTCATCGGTTTCAAAAAGATCTTCCTGCTCAACAGCCACCGCGACTTCTGCGTCAACTATTTCATTGACACCGACCATCTTGCCATTCTGGACCGGAACCTGTTCACCGCTACGGAAGTGATGACACTGATCCCCACGTGGAACCCGTCTGTTTGTGAGGCTTTTTTCGCAGCGAACAGCTGGGCGCAAGAAATGCTGTCGAATGCTGAAATGCCCGCTACCACTGGCACACCCGGCCAAAACTCCCGACTGAAGAAGGTTTTCGAAGCGCTACTTCGCTCACGCCTTGCCGACGAGATCGATGAGTGGTGCATGTTGCGAACATTGAAGCATTGGCGCTCCAAGTTCGCCGAATTAGATCGTGCACAATTCGACATTGCGCTGCGTACGCGCAAGTATGTGAGCAAACACCATCCCCGTAATTTCCAGCGTACCGTGCTCGATGCCTACCAGCTGCGCATTGATCGCTTCGAGCAAGAGCACGGTCTCTCTCTGTCGCCGATGCACCCGGCATAGTCATGGCGCGTGTTCTATTGACCCATTCGTACTTCTATCGGCTTGACCCCAAGCAATGGTCGGATGCACGACCCTACCCGCCACTGGGAACGATGCAGGCTGCTGCGGTTGTGCGAAGTGGTATTGGAACAGATATGCCATACGTCCACGACGTGGTCGTGTTCGATATGGGTCTGCGACATTCTCCAGAAGAACTGGGTGCCATGATCGATGAATTCCGGCCAGACGTCGTTGCGATACACGACGACGGATTCAACTACCTCACGAAAATGTGCTTGACGGCCATGCGCGAAGCTTGTTTCCGCATGATCACTATCGCGAAGGAGCGAGGTTGCAGGGTTACCGTGAACAGCAGTGATAGCACCGACCACTCCGACGACTACCTGAAACGAGGCGCCGATACGATCATACTGGGTGAAGGGGAAGCGACCCTGCGCGAACTGGTGGATCGCTGGTCGATGAACGGTGAATGGCAGAACGTTCCAGGAATCGCATACACGAACAATGGGGCTACACACACCACGCCGAAACGAGCTGTGTTGCGCGATCTCGATGGTCTTCCACTTCCGGCGTGGGACCTGATCGATATGGAGCCTTATCGCGCGATCTGGATGAAGTCGCAAGGCTTCTTCAGCTTGAACATAGCCACCACGCGTGGATGTCCGTTCAAGTGCAACTGGTGTGCGAAGCCGATCTACGGAAACCGCTACAATTGCCGATCCCCGGAGCATGTGGTGCGTGAACTCGAACTGCTTCGCGATCGTTTCGCGCCGGACCATATCTGGATGTGCGATGACATTTTCGGTTTGAAGCCCGGTTGGGCACAGCGCTTCCGTGACCTTGTGCTGGAACGAGGGTTGAAATTGCGGTACAAGATCCAAAGTCGCGCGGACCTTCTGCTCGCGGACGATACGATCGAAGCGCTTGCCCAGAGCGGCTTGCACGAGGTATGGATCGGTGCCGAAAGTGGCTCCCAGAAGATCCTGGATGCCATGGACAAAGGGATCACCGTTCAACAGATCGGCGGAGCCAGAGCAATGCTCAAGAAGCATGGTGTGCGAACTGGGTTCTTCTTGCAGTTCGGCTATATCGGTGAAACGGAAGAAGATGTACGCATGACCATTGCCATGCTCGAAGAACAGATGCCGGACGATATCGGGATCAGCGTGAGCTATCCCTTACCGGGAACCAAGTTCTATGAGAAGGTGAAGCACGAATTGGGCACGAAGAAGAATTGGACGGACAGTGACGATCTCGCGATGATGTTCACCCAGCAGCAGCGCCCGGCTTATTACAAACGACTTCACCGCTACGTGCATAAACGCTTTCGCCGAAAACAGGCGTTACTCGCTTGGCAAGCTTTGCGTCAAGGAAAGTCCACATCCATCAAGCGATTGATCAGTGGGGTCTATTACTGGCCCGCAAGCTTGCTCGATGCCCGGCGCCTCGCTCTGTTAAGCGCATGATCCCGGCAGAGACGAACCCCACCGAAGGACAAGTGCGACAAGTTCAGGACGCTTTCAGCCGACAAAGTCCTGTTTTCGATTCGATCGACGAGGAGCCTATGATCCAATGGGTGCGGACTCGTGTGCGTGCTGAAGTGATGAAGTGGTTCAAGCCAGGCGACCGGTTGTTGGAGATCAACTGTGGAACCGGGATCGACAGCATTTGGTTCTCACAGAAAGGTCTGCACGTTACTGCCACGGACAATGCCCCGGGCATGTTAGCGCAATTGATCCATAAACAAGACCGCTCGTCAAGCCCTAAAGTGAACGTGATCCCGTGCTCTTTCCTTGAACTGGAGCGACTCGATGAAGGAGATTACAACGCGGTCTTTTCCAATTTCGGAGGGATCAACTGCACCGGACACCTGCCAACTGTGCTTCAAGGCATCGATGGAAAACTTTGTCCAGGAGGTGTTTGCGCGTTGGTGATCATGCCTCGTTTTTCGCCGTGGGAATTGATCGAGGCTGTTCGCGGAAACATTCGCTTCGCATTTCGTCGTTTCAAAAAAGGAGGATCGCTCGCTCGTGTAGAAGGCGTTCCATTCCATTGCTGGTACCACGATGTAAAAGCGGTTCTTGATGTGCTGACCAACTATGAGGTGCTCGACCGAATGGCGCTCTCCTTTTTCGTTCCGCCACCGCACCTGGGACCGTTCGCTGGCAAGCATCCGCGTATGACACGCTGGTTGGAACGGATCGAGAACGCCACCTGCCGTTGGCCGTTCATTCGGTCGCGTGGCGACCATTACCTGCTTATTCTCCGTAAGCCAAAATGAACAGCGCGGCCGTAAAGGCTTACAATTCGGCACGGGCGAAAGAAGGGCGACTACTGGCAGATGCGATCGTTCAGGACCTGCCGTTCAGCGGAAACCTGACATCTCAAGCCACTGAGTGGCGGGTCAGGGAACGCAGCATGATGCGTTTGCTCAAACACTTTGCGCGAACGGGCGGCAAACTGCGCGTGTTGGAGATCGGATGCGGCAATGGCTGGCTGAGCGCGCGCGTGGCCGATGCTGGCCACATTGTAACTGCTATGGATACTCACTCGGAAGAATTGGATCAAGCACGCCGGGTGTTTGCGGGATCCGGTATCGATTGGCAGCTCGGAGATCCTATGGAGCACGTGTTCCCAGCTGGATCGTTCGATCGGATCATATTCGCCGCAAGCCTTCAATACTTCGCGGATGTCCCGTTGCTTTTCGAACATATCCGACCATGGCTCTCGCTCAATGGTGAAGCACACATTGTCGATAGCGTGCTCTATCCCAATAGACAAGCGGCCATGCTGGCGCAGGAGCGTAGCGGAGCGTATTTCGCCAAGCTGGGAACACCGGAAATGGCGCGATTTTACCATCACCACAACAAGGATGAAATAATGCAGTGCAGCACCGCGCTCGTGCTTTCATCACCATCACATTGGGACTGGTCGCGTTTTCCACCGAGACGTCTTCATGATCCCTTCCATCATACCGTACACACCTTTCGCAGCTAGTCGTCACCTTTGCACCATGATCAGAATCGCACTCCTCTCGTGTTCCATTCTCGCTACCTGCATTACTCTTTCCGCACAGGAAAATTGCACGTCGCACACGATAAGCCAACGCTGGTTGCAGCAACAAGGCCAGAATACCGACCTGCTTCGAGCTATCGGTAAATTGCAGAAAGGAACACGCAAAGGAGGTGCAACCCCAACCATTCCTGTCGCGGTCCATGTGGTCTGGAATACGAATTCCGAGAACGTTGCGTCATCTGTGATCCAGAATATGGTGGCAACAATGAACGAGGATTACCAAGCGCTCAACAGCGACTTCAACAACGTTCGATCCGCCTTTGCCAGCGATCGCACCAACCCTGATATCCTTTTCTGCCTGGCACAAGTGGATCCCAATGGAAACGCTACCACCGGCATTACACGTACTCAAACAACCGACACTTGGTTCGATCCTGACACGGAGACGGATGACATGAAGTCACCACCCAAAGGCATCAGTTCGTGGGACCCGAACCGCTACCTCAATATTTGGATCTGCGACATCAGCAGCGGCTTGGGAGGTGGACTGATCACTACAGGGTATGCATACTTGCCGTTCGGGAACATGGTGGGCAGCGACATTGACGGGATCGTGATCGACTACAACTATGGGTTGGCTTCTGGTTCGCGCACTGCGACACACGAGGTTGGCCATTACCTCGGTCTCCTGCACCCATGGGCAGATGGTGGGTGTGGCAGCGATGATGGCATGGGAGACACACCCACAACCGACCAAGCAACGTTCAGTTGCACCAACACGAATTTGATGCGGTGCAGCCAACTGACACAGTACGAGAATTTCATGGACTACGCCGATTGTTCGCTCATGTTCACCACCGAACAAGGCGCGCAGATGAATGCGATACTCTTCGGCGATCGCGCTCAACTCCTGAACAACGGCGCCTGCGGAACAGTGAATGGGCCATGTCTGCCAACGAGTGCTGGTGGTACAAGCGAGAACGATTTCATCGATGGCGTGCAGCTTGGTTCGATCAACAACACGAACAGCGGATCGATAACCGGGCCTTCGTATACCAATTACGCAGGCACGTATTCGACCAACTTGGAGCGCAATGGCAACTACACGGTCACCGTTACATCGGGCGACTATACCCCGGACCATTATGCTGTTTGGATCGACTACGATCAAGATGACGTTTTCGAAGCGACCGAGAAACTCGGCGATTGGCAGAATACGGCGATAGGTGCAAGCCATGCATTCGCCTTCACCGTTCCGAACACCGCATCGATCGGAACCACGATCATGCGTGTTCGTGGAGTCTATTACAACACCGGCGAGCCTAACCCCACCGATCCTTGCTTCGCCTATGGCTACGGCGAAACAGAGGACTATGGGATCACGATCACCTCACCCGGATCAGGTCCGTGTGTACCAACCTCGCTCGTTGGAACAGCAGATGGCGACTTCGTGGATGGAGTGCAACTCGGCTCCATAAACAATACTGGAAGTGGAGGCATAGCAGGACCCAGTTATCAGGACTACACCAGCCAAAGCACAACACTCTTGCGCGGCGACGAGTACACGTTGGATGTAACTTCTGGTGACTACACCACCGACATTCTCGGCGCTTGGATCGACTTCAACGGGAACGATGCTTTTGAAACTAATGAACTGGTCGGAGATGCGATAACGGCCTCCGTGTTCGAAACGCAATCATTCGTCTTCACCGTTCCAACGAACGCAGCGCTCGGGTCCGCTGTAATGCGTGTGCGGTGCGTATATCCTGATACCGGTGAACCTACCAGCGCGGATCCTTGCGCGAACTTCACATGGGGCGAAACAGAGGATTACACAGTAATTATCGAGACCAACACCAGCATCAGTTCAAGCGGTAGCTCGATCGTCTCCTACTACCCGAACCCGGCAGACGGCGAGATGCTCGTGAACATGGGGAAAATCGTTCCGGAGCACGTTGATGTGATCGATCCCGTGGGGCGCATTGTCGCGACCCTTGATCCTCTTTCTTCTGTCTTCCATGTAACCACCAACGCACTATCGAACGGTCAATATGTTCTGCGGATCTCTGCCGGAGGCCTTTCGCACAGCGTGCCATTCAGCGTTGTTCACCTGCATTGAACTGAGCAAGGCCTCATCCTTTTTGGTGAGTGTTCGCGTTAGGTGATCCATGTACTTTCGATCGCTGATAACGATCCAACTCCACCATGCGAAAGCTCTTGCTCACGTCTTCGCTTCTGATCACGATCGCGACTTTCGCTCAGCCCTCGAACGATGAGCCTTGCGGGGCCGTGGATATGGTGATCGGCAATACCTGTGTGACCGTTTCCGGAAGTGATGTGGGCGCCACTGGCACCTTGGGTATCCCGCCGCCTGGATGCAGTAACTACCAGGGGCACGATGTATGGTTCCGTTTGGTCGCGCCGTTATCCGGGATCGCGGAGTTCACCATGACAGAGGCTTCATTCAACGATGGAGCTATGGCACTGTATTCAGCGGACAGTTGTGAAGGTGAGATGATCTTGATCGCTTGTGATGATGATGAAGGGCTCGGCCTGTTACCCAGGATCTTCCGTGACGACCTTGTGCCGGGCCAAGTCTATTTCATCCGAGCATTTGGCTATGGCAACTCGACAGGAACCTTTGAGATCTGTGGTGTCGGACCTCCAACAATGCCTGAAGGCGATTGTGTTTATCAACTGGAACTTTTCGATAGCGGAGGGAATGGCTGGGAAGGTGCGAGCCTTTCCGTTTCGGTGAATGCAGGAGCACCTACCAACTACACGTGCGAAGTGAGCTACGCTACTTACCTCATTGGGCTCGACGTTGGCGATGTACTAACTATTACCTACACAGCTGGGCTCAACAGCAGCCAGAACAAATACGATCTCCGTTTTGGAATTGGTGGGACCGTGGCTTTCAGCGATGGCCCCCTGCCTGTTGAAGGTCTTGTGTACACGCTGGAAAATTCGTGTTCACCGATACTCAGCGGGCCTGTTGATTGCGCTTACCGCCTTCCGATCTGCGCGGATACAACGTTCGCTCAAATCATCTCTGATCCCGGCTCTGTTGTGGATCTCGACGTGACCAACCGAGGTTGCTTGAGCGCTGGTGAAAGAGGTGGAACGTGGATCGAACTTGAATTCGCATCCAGCGGCACTTTGGGGTTCACGATCGCTCCGAATTCCATTGCGGACTTCGACTTCGCCCTTTGGGGTCCTTTCTCAGATGTTGTTTGCCCTTTGCCCGAGACTCCCGTGAGATGCAGTTATTCTGCGGTCAGTGGAGCGACGGGGCTAACAGCATCAGCATCGGATCAATCCGAAGCGGCTGCGGGTGACGGCTTCGTAGATACGCTTCATGTCTTGGAAGGCGAACGCTACGTGCTGTTCATCGACAATTTCTCGCTCAATGGCATCGGTTTCAACCTCTCCTTCCAACTGTCCGATGGTGCGTCGCTCGCATGTTCGACAGCACCAATTGCGGATTTCATTGCTTCAGCCAATGAGGTCTTGGTGAATGAACCAGTAAACTTCACTGATCTTTCAACGGGTTCGCCGTTCGCATGGCTGTGGCTTTTCCCAGGAGCGAATGCACAGCTCTCGAATGAACAGGATCCGAACGATATTGAGTACGCGTTGCCCGGTTGTTATGATGTGACACTGACCAGCTTCAATGCCATCGGTGATGACAGTGAATCACGTTCGTGCGAGATCAACGTTTTGCTCAGTACCGGCATCAATGATCATGAAGAGCATGACCCACGGGTTTCCGTCGCGAACGGCCTGCTGATGATCAATGCGAGTGGGTTCAGCGGAAGATGGAACTGGACCCTCGCGGATGCCAGTGGCCGCTTGGTAATGACCGGATCGGCATTCGGAGAACGAACCACTCAACGTTTGGTCGAAACGCCTAACGGTGTGTACGCATTGAGCATGTTCGACAGCGCTACTCTTCGTTCCGTGCGCCTCCTGATAGCGAAATGATCGGTGCTTCTGCCGAACATTTCGCTGCCTCTGCCCAGCAAGGAATGAACTCGGTCGAAAAGTCGCTTTCGCACCGCTAACCCGCGGGCATTAAGCGGCGTACAGGGAGACAGCAAATCCTTCGTTATGCGCACATATCTGACCCATCGCTCTCTTCTTTGGTGCGCACTGGTGATCTCTCTCCCCGCCCTGTGCCAACGCCCCGGCCGCTCCGGGATCGGTTTGAAGGCCGCCGCTCAGTGGAGTACCCAACGTGCCGAAGGATTCCGCTCCGATCCGGTGCCAGGTGCAGCTGCTGGGATCTACTTCCCTTTGTGGTGCGGTAACCGGTTCGAACTGCAACCCGAACTACTGATCTCCGCGCAAGGTGCGTCACTGCCCATCCCTGAAGGAGAAGCCCGATCTCTTCGCATGCTCTACGCGCAGTTGCCTATCAATGCGAAACTTTACGTTTCAAACGCGCTGAACGCTCAATTCGGCCTTTACGGTGCTCGGCTCCTCAGCGTTCGGATGGATGGCGATGATGTTTCATCCGCGTACAAAACGTTCGACTTCGGTTTCACAGCTGGCATCGGCGTCGACTTTATGAGCGGCTTCGACATCACTGCGCGCTACAACTTCGGCCATACACCTGTTCTGGCTGGCGATGCCACCGAATTCCCGGTGAACCGTGTTGCCCATCTTTCTTTCGGATATCGTATAGCACGCTTCTCGCACGGTCGCCATCGACGAGGCGCGGGCTAACGCCGACCCGCTCGATCCCGCTCAGATATCTTCGCACCGCAGCCTTCGATAAACCAATGGCTGGCGAAGTTTGGTGAAGAAGCCTGTGATCGCGTTGCTCGGCGGTGGCCAATTAGGTCGCATGTTCTTGGAGAACGCCATGCGTTATGACGCCGAAGTGCATGTTCTGGACCCCGACGCGAACTGCTCTTGCGCTCATCTCGCCTCGCGTTTTGTGCAGGGCAGTTTCGATGATCGGGATACTGTTCTGCGCTTCGTCAAGGATGCGGATCCTGTTGGAACGGGACATGTCATAGTAGGCATCGAGATCGAACACGTTTCGGTTGAAGCGTTGGAGGTACTAAAGGCACAAGGAATAACAGTGATCCCGGATCCGACCGTATTGAGGACGATCAAGGACAAAGGGCTTCAAAAGCAGTTCTATAAAGACCACAACATCCCCACGTCCGACTTCGTCTTGATCGATGACAGGTCAGAGATCGCTGATCATTCTGCATTGCTCCCTGCATTTCTGAAAGCTCGCACCGGTGGCTACGACGGCAAAGGCGTGATTCCGATCAACACCTCGGCTGATGTATTACAGGCCTTTGATGGTCCTTGTGTGCTGGAGAAAAAAGCGGACATCACATTGGAACTCGCAGTGCTTGTCGTGCTCTCCACGAAAGGAGCACATGTGGTGTATGACCCTGTGGAAATGGTCTTTGATCCACGCTTCAATCTGGTGGATCATCTGAGGGCACCGGCTCGGATCGAACCACATGTAGCGATCGAATCGAAGTCACTCGCATTGAGGGTGGCAGAGGCTTTCGCCGCGCCTGGCCTGTACGCTGTGGAACTTTTCCTGACCAAGAGTGGAGACCTGTTGGTGAACGAAACCGCACCACGCGCGCACAATAGTGGGCATCAGACGATCGAAGCCTGCGCGAGCAGTCAGTTCGATCAGTTGCTTCGCTTGTATATGGGCTGGCCGCTTGGCGATGCGACTTTGCGCGGGCATGCGGCCATGATCAATCTAGTGGGCGAAGGCGGCACTGGTCCGGCCGAAGTGAATGGACTCGATGATGTATTGCACGTGCCGGGGACCTTCTTGCATCTCTACGGAAAGAAAGAAACACGCACTGGAAGAAAGATGGGACACGTAACAGTGATCGCATCTTCGCATGCCGAATTGGACCAAGCCATTGCCGTGACCAAAGTGCATTGCCGGGTAGCTCCAAAACTGAACAAGCAACTGACCTAGATCCAAAGCGTGGGAACCTGCGCTTCTAAAAAATGATAGGCATCATCATGGGAAGCCGGAGTGACCTGGAGGTCATGCAAGGCGCTGCGGACGTTTTGAAGGAATTGAACATACCATACGAGCTCACGGTGGTAAGCGCGCATCGTACGCCCGAGCGCATGTTCGAATACGCGAAAACAGCACGCGAACGTGGCGTCACGTGCATCATCGCCGGGGCCGGCGGCGCAGCGCATCTTCCGGGAATGGTGGCCAGCCTCACCACATTACCAGTGATCGGTGTTCCGATCAAGAGCCGCAACAGCATTGACGGTTGGGACTCGCTGCTTAGCATCGTTCAGATGCCCGACGGTGTGCCTGTAGCCACCGTTGCGATCAATGGTGCGAAGAACGCTGGTTTGCTCGCTGTTCGAATTCTCGCAGCACACCATGAGCCACAGCTGGCCGCTCGTTTGGATAACTACCGCAAAGTGTTGGGTGAAAAGGTGAATGAAGGGATCGCTATGCTCAAACAACAACACAACAACACCTTCGATCATTGAAACAAGCCTCCGGTACCGCTGGACGCGTGCATGTGCTCCGGCTAAAGCCCGGTTAGGATGTGCGCATCATGTTGCGGGAGTTGGTGATGACGAACAACCTCGAAGCCGCCGCTATCAACAGTGCGATTGGAAGTCTCACGCATGCGCACAACGCTTGAGATCATCGTGCAGGAGATCGATGGTGTGCGTATGCCGCGCGTGAAGGATGAACAGAGCGGTTACGATGAGCTGAGCCCTGAGCCCAAGTGACGAATGTTCAGGGAACGATCTCCATCATCGTCTTCTCAGGGATGATGAACGGATAGATCTCATCCACATCCGCGTTCTTCAGAGCGATACACCCCCAGGTCCAGTCTTCACCGGCGTCTATCCAATGGTCCATGCCATCAGGGACGCCGTGGATGCCGATCTCACCGCCTATGTCTTTGCCAGCGGGGATCGATCCTTGGGCCTTGCGCTCCTTGTATCGCCGGTAGCTCTCCTTGTTCGGATAATCGACCCAAATGAACACGTGCCAGTGGTGTGGTCGACGTTTGCTACGAAAGGTGAACGTGCCTTCGGGTGTCTTGCGATCGCCTTGGAAGAACTTGTCGCCAACGGGATCCTCGCCCAGCACGCAGACATAGGTCTTCAGCAGCGAATCGTTCACGAACACGTCGAATCGACGTTCGCTCTTGTCCACATGGAAGCGGATGGTTCGAGCGTTCAGATGCAGCGAGTCGATGAGGACCGCAAGTGGACGCTCGATGATCGAGTGCCCTGACCCAACGGAACGGTCATCGCTCGATCGGTCCTCAGATGCAGTAGGATACTGACAGCTGCCCAACGTCGGACCAAGCAGGAGAAGAAGAGCGGAAGTAGGCCGGAGATCCATGTGCGTTCGTTACAACGCCAATGCATCCCGGATCCTTTCGTAACGACTACTCGATCACAAGCGGGAATTCCACCTCGATATCCGTTTCACCACCTGCGTTGGTGATGTCTCCGCTTGGCACGCCAGCACCGCTCTTGTTCGGCTGATGACGCAAGGTCACCTTCAGTGTCCCCACGCTCGCAGCACTTGTAGTCATGGTGCTTTGAAGGCCGATAGGAGCTCCGTTCGCATCCGTATCCGCATACGCGACCGTGATGTTCGCTCCAGTGGGTTGGAAAAAGAACTGATGATCCACACCTTCTTCCAGTACTTCATTGCTTATGGTGTCCACCGGAGTAGCTGTTTCGTTCAGTAACAACAAACTCACATTGTAGTTGGAGGCGGTTTGCAGAGTGTCCAGTTCGAAGACAGGTGCTCCACCTCCATCGCCGTCGGCGTCAGTGAAACGCATCTCCTTGTCCAGAGCACCGCTTTGGCCGGCGAAGGAGAGGATCATGGTGGTGATCACTTCTTCCTCGTTGACCGGTGGCGGAGTTGACGCCAGATCTTCATCCTTTTTACAGCCGCTCATCGCAGTGGCGATGAAGAGCGCGATGGTCGTGTATTTGAGGTTCGTTTTCATTGGGTTTGATTATTGGGGTCGATCGCGATCGACTTGTATGTTTTTGGGGGCAACCCCGGAGTTCCGTTTTGGGCTAGCGCTTGGAAAAGCTCAATGTTCATCGTTTGCCAAAGCTGTATCTGACCCAGATCGTGAGATCCGTTCCACGCGCGTCGGCGTAGTAACGGAAACGGTCCATGTAGTCGCGGTAAGTGGTATTGAGGATGTTGTTCGCTTGAAGCCCAATGCGCAATTCGTTTTTCCCCAGCATGTGCGTTGCGGTGGAGGAAAAGCCAATGAGATGGTAGGTGCCCGGTGGCGTGGTGAAATCAAGTCCCACCGGAATGCGTGACTGTTCAAGGACCAGTGTGCTCGAGGCGCTCACTTCCACTGCGCTCCAGCTTCCGGCATTCGGCAAGTTGAAGAGCACCGCGTTCTCGGTGCGATCGCTCGGCATCTGGAACAGCCACTCGTTCCGGGTGAGGTCACGTCCACGCATCAAACTTGTGCGCGACCTGAAGCTCCACTTCGGAGTGAACCGGTATTGGACTGTCGCATCGATGCCGTACAGGAACGCATCGGTCGCTACATATTGGAATACGGGGAACGCTCCACGTATGGTCAGCTGCACGCCATCGGGCCGCAGGTAGATGAAGTCGTTGATGCGGTTCGCGTACAGCGTGATGTCCGTGCTGAGCTTGCCTTTGAACCACTCCGCTTCCAGGTC
>JANNYL010000282.1:0-4958 GCA_031410075.1 Flavobacteriales bacterium | reverse complement strand
CGAGAGGATAAGCAGCCTTCGCGAAACGCGCTCATCCACCGTTCTCCTCATCATCCAGCACACGAACAAGGCGACAACAGATCGCACCCTCGCTGCGACGAGGGACGATTTGGCATTCCCACAGCGCAGTGCGACCTTCGATGGAAGATCACTCCCATGAAACGCTCCATCACCTCCGCTCTCCTGATCACCCCATTACTCGTGCTGGCCCAACCCGGCACATTGGATCCCACCTTCAACGGTGATGGTCTGCTGTTGTCGGACCTGTTGAGCTTCGACGATGAAGTGCATGCCCTAGCGGTGCAACCCGATGGCAAGATCTTGGGCGCGGGATGGACCGAGGACGGTTCGGTGGTGATCACGTTCATTGAGCGCTTCTTGGAGAACGGCGCTGTGGATCCTTCGTTCGGCATTGGCGGAAAGGTCTATTCAGCAGCTGCGCAGGAGTCGCGATATGCCTATGCGGTGGGCGTGCAGAGTACTGGTCGGATCATCGTTGCCGGACTGGTGTACGACATCAACTTGGATGGCAACGCCATGCTGCTCGGCTTCTTACCCGATGGTTCGCCCGATCCGGATTTCGGTACCGCAGGCGTGGTCTCGACCAGCTACAATGCCCTGTTCGGGTTCCAATCCGCGTGGGCCATGCACATACTACCCGATGATCGCATTGTGGTAGTGGGCGAAGAAGGTGAGAACGGACTGGCCTGTGCGCGCTTCACGGCGAATGGCGCATTGGATCCTGGTTTCGGCACGAGTGGCATTGCCCTGAGCGGTGTACCGTTCAGCTCCGGGCTTTGTTTGGATCTCTTCGCAGATGGATCGGTGATCGCCGGTGGCTACCGGGTGGAAGGAGATTCCGATTGGCTCCTCGTCCGTTTCGACAACACCGGAACGCTTGATCCCAACTTTGGTGTTGGCGGCACCACCACCATGGACATCGGCGGTGGCGATACCGAGTTCATGCGCGGACTCAGTGTGTTGGCCGATGGCCGCATCGCGGTTTGCGGTCACCGCAGTTTCAATGGTGCAGATGATGAGCCAGCCGTGGGGCTCTTTGAAGCGAACGGAGATCCCGCGATCGACTTCGGAACGAATGGGTTGCTGGTCCTACCCTACACCTCTCCGCAATGGGGCCAAGCACGCAGCATCATCGCCCAGTCCGATGGCAAGCTGCTCGTTGCGGGCTTCCGCGCCCAACCCGGTGCGCCATCGAACAACGACTTCTTCCTGATGCGCCTGCTCACTAACGGCTCGCTCGATCCGCTGTTCGCTGGCAATGGGCTTGTGCACACCGATGTGAGCGGCTCCTACGACCGCGCTTTTGCCATGGCCCTCGCGCCTAACGGAAGTATCGTAGTGGCAGGCTACGGAACCGGCACACAGCGCGTTGCGGCGTATGCGCGATACATCAACGACATCGGTTCGGGGATAACACAGACCGTTGCGAACAACTTCACTGTATTCCCGCAACCGGCGATCGATCACATCAACATCTCTTTCACCGACGGAACCACAGGACCATACACCATTTCACTTTATGGAGGAGACGGTTCATTGGTGAGTTTCGTGCGGATCATGGCAGTCGGATCGCAGCCCGCACAGTTCGACCTGCCGGTCGGTTTGTCCCCCGGCGTATATGCCGTTGAGGTTCGGGAACCCGATCAGTTCCTTCGCGCTCGGGTGATGGTGGTTCGGCCTTGATAGGATATTGCCAAACTGGAGATCCGTGAAATTCGTGGACACTCAGCGCGCACAAGAACAGCCGAGCGAAAGCTTGGGTTTCATCCGTTAGCTGTACGTGCCTGTATTCGATACAGGTACACGTTACTGTGGGTCTCAATGGCACCTTCCCATTGATCGATCAGGGTCACTTCAAAGTAAACCGACAGTTCACTATCCCGCGACCGCAAGCGCTCCGGTTCGTTCACGGAGATCATGTAGACCTCCTGAAGCGGACGTTTTTTCCAGAGATCGCGCAAGCCGTTCGAATAGAAGTTGGGCTGCTGGATCGCTTGGGCAAGGTCCTGATCCCAGAGGAGGAAAGACAGCTCTTTCCGATGTTCGAGACAGTAGAACGGGCGGTCGAGAAAGGCTGATAGGTTGTTCAAGCACCAATAGTCCGTAACCACCAACGCATCCGCTGGAACTTTTACGTGAAGGTCACGGACCCTTCTCGAGTTGGAGAAGGTGAACGAATAGTCCCGGCTGATCGCGATCACGCTTCCGACCGTTTGAAGTACAAGGAACACGCCCAGGACCGCTTGATAGCCGACGCCCATACGCCGTTTGTGAAGATTGAGCCATGTTGCAACAAGGAAGGCGATGAATATGAATCCAACATAGCGCGCACTCGTCAGGGGGAAGATGGACGCCACGATCGCCGTGAGCAGTGTGTTGCAGATGAAGAACCACACGCTTCCGGAGGCCCCTCGAAGCAGGAAGAAACACAGCCCCAGCAGCGCCAACGCGCTCGACCGAACGATCAGCCGGCCGTTGTCGTTCTCCGGGATGTGCTGGAGCAGCTCGTTCGTGTTCCAGAAATTGAACTGGCCGGTATCCGGAATCGGCACGAACGCCTTCAATGGTGCTTGTGCTATAATGTCCCATTGTTCCACGGTCCAGTGGTCCATCCAGAATTGCATGTTGAGCTGACTGTCCCCTGGTGGGGCGATCTGCATGGCAGCAGGTAGACAGATGAGCGCTCCGATGGCCAAGTGCATGAATGCACGTCGGTAACCACCAAGCGCCGATCGCTCTTCCCATGCATGGTATGCGCAGAACGAGATCGCCAAGAGCAACCCCAAAAGGTGTGTATTGGAAAGCAAGAGAACGAGCACGTAGAACCACACCTGATAGCGACGCGGTTTCCGCGTAAGCACCCATGTCGTTAGGAATGCGAGGGCCAGCGCTATGGCGTAGTTCCGGCTGAGTGCAGCATACTCGAACGCGAAATAGTAACCGAACGGGATCAGCGTTCGAATGATCAATGGGAACGGAGACGCGAACAGCACGATAAAGACCATGGCCATGGCGAACAGCGCCTGCGCGATCTTCATGCACTCGGGATCATGGGTGACGCGCGTGATGGTGAAGAGGACCACGTACCAAAGCGGAGGGTGCCCCTCGTAACGGCTGTTCCGAAGAAGATCGAACAGGCCATGGCTGCACCGCGCGATGTTCCAACTGTGGATCTCATCGCCCCATAGCTCATGCCTCGACAAGGCCATGAGCAATAAGAGGACGTAAAGCACGAAGACGACCCAAAGGAAAATGCGCGCGCCGCCCTTGTCGATCATGCGAGCCTTCCTATTTCGCCTTCGCAGGGCATTGTAGTCGGGTTGGACCTTGGCGGTCCCATATGGTGGTGAAAGCTAATCGTCGGAGGTTCTTGACCCTCCAGGTGCAGAGGCGACGAACAGCTGGCAGCTTGCCAAGGCTCGATCAGCTCGTACGAGGTTGTGATCCACCGACCTATGGCCATAGCTTTGTTCCCATACCAACTGCCATGACCGCCATCCAACTGAAGAGCCAACTCGTTGACCTGATCCAGAAGGAAGGGAATATGAAGCTCTTGGAATTGGTGAGGTCGCTATTGGACCAAGATGGAAAGGAGAACTCCTTGCGCAGTTTGATGATCGAGGGCGCTATCCGCTCCGAACAGGACATCGCAGACGGACGCGTTTACACACAGGAAGAGGCGATCGCCAAAGCCAAGGCGTCACTCCGCAAGCCCAAAGCGTGAAGCTGGTCATCACCGACTATGCGATCACCCACTTGGTCGAGTCGGTACAATTGACCACGGGCGATATGAACGTGGAGCGCAAGGAAGCTCTTGTGGAGAGCGTGATCCGAGAGGCGGGTCGCTTGCTCATGTTCCCCAATGCAGGACAGGTCGAAGAACTCATGGGCATGCGGCCACACATTTACCGCCGCTTGGTCGTCGGCAATTTCAAGATCATCTACCGCATCGAAGGCGAGACGATCTACGTGACGGACATCTTCGATACGCGCCAGGACCCGAAGCGGATGCGGGGATAATGCAACCCTAAGGCGCAGGGTCGCCGAAGACGGCAGACCGCTGCGCAGGTCGGGGAGTGGAACCGCTATCAGCGGATACCCTGCGCTGGTCTAAGCAATGGACACCCTGCGCGGACCAATACTACCGGAAAGCTCCCACAAAGCGCACTATCCAACCGCTCTGGCTTTCGCCACAAGCTCATGAATGGGCAATTCCGTCTTCTCGCCCATGATGCTGAACAAGGAGTCGCTGCCCATCACATATGCATTGATCTTCAACGTTCGGCCGTCCTTGGTGCGCAGTAGTATGTATTTGCTGATCGGGTGCAGCCGAGCTGAAACGATGTCCGACCAAAGGCACGATGCAGCTCGCTGCCTACCATCGATGACAAGGAGCGAATCCTCGTTGTAAGCCACCTTGTAATACCTGCCATCGCGAACAAGGAGCACACCCATGTATGCGAAGGCCACTGCCAGGACGCCCAAGAAGATAGTAAGGGCCCAGCTACTCATTCCGACCAGATAGGAACCCATGGCAAGGCCGCCTGCCATCAACCACGATACCACTCCGATGATGACGAACACTTTCGGCAAGCGAAAGTGCAACAAGCCCTGATCGACCATTGGCAGGGAGGGGTTCTTCCTGCCGACAAAAGCCATGACCAATGCGGTAAGCACGATCGCCACCAAAGGCTCTATCAACTGAACGCCGGTCATTCGATCGGGTTCAATACATACCTCTTGCCCGCTCCAATAAGCATCATCCCACCAGCTCTTTGTTGCGATCCACGACATCCTGATCGCTGAAGGCTAATGTAGTTGGAGATGTATGGTTCAGAGGCACAGAGCCGCCGAAGACGGCAGACCGCTGCGCAGGTTTGGGAGCTGGGCCGCGATCAGCGGACACTCTGCGATGGTCTTGTCTACGGGTCTACTGG
>JANNYL010000281.1:0-12368 GCA_031410075.1 Flavobacteriales bacterium | reverse complement strand
TCTGCACAGAACGAACACGAACATCGAAAGAACGGAAGTGAACATCGAAAGCAAGGCTTCTTGTCTGCACAGAACGAACACAAACATCGAAAGAACGGAAGTGAACATCGAAAGCAAGGCTTCTTGTCTGCACAGAACGAACACGAACATCGAAAGAACGGAAGCAAACATCGAAAGCATGGCTTCTTGTCTGCACAGAACGAACACGAACATCGAAAGAACGGAAGTGAACATCGAAAGCAAGGCTTCTTGTCTGTACAGAACGAACACGAACATCGAAAGCATGGCTTTTTAGCTGCACAGAACGAACACGAACATCGAAAGAATGGAAGCGAACATTGAAAGCTCGGCTTCTGGCCTGCATTGAACGATCACAAACCTTGAAAGACCGGCTTCTGTTCCGAGCTAACGGGCGGCCGCGCGGTTGGCTGGTAGCCGTGGTCTCAACTTTTCCGGAACAGATCACGTTCCAATGCCCCGCTTAAAAGGACAATACCATGAAACGCTTGAGGATAGGTGTTAGCACATTGACGGATGCCCGACTGCTGGCCAAGGCCTTCCATGTGGAAACCATGCTGGCCGCCAACACCGGCACCTTCCCCGATCCCAGGCCCACTGTGGCAGAGATCAGCGCCGCCCGGCTGCATGCCGAACAGGCCACCGCCGATGCGTTGGATGGCGGTCGCATCCTCACCTTCCAGAAGAACCAGGCCCTCGAACGGTTGCGGCGGCTGCTCACCAACGTAAGCTATTACGTGAAAGGTGTGGCCCAAGGAAACCCCATGATCATCGTGCTCAGCGGCTTCGAGGTGCGCAGCGGCAATGCGCCTTTGGGGATGTTGGAGAATCCCACTGGCCTGAAGGTGACCCGCACCGGAAGACGGGGCGAAATGAAGCTGCGTTGGAAACCCCGACATGGAGCCCGTACCTATATCGTGTACATGACCACCGATAACCCCAGCGACCCCGATACCCTATGGACGCGTATCGGCCAAAGCACCAAAGCCACCTTTTTCCCAGCGGATCTGCAACCAGGACAGTGCTATGCCTTCGCCGTTGCTGCTTTGGGTGCGCTAGGCGTTACAGGAAAGAGTGATCCGGCAATATTGATGGCTGCCTAGCTGCCTCGCTGAACGCGCTTAAGCGCCGATCGCAGCGATCGTTCTCAGCCGCCGCCCCCGGATGGGGCGCCGGGGCAGGCCCGGCGGAAAGGCGTTTGGCCGTTGAGCTCTTTCGGCTGTCGCTGGCCTATGGCTCCGTAAGCGAGACCATCGCAGGTCCGGGAGCACGGCCTCCCGCACGCTAGGCCTGCATACGCCTAACGCCCGAACCAACAAAAGAGAAGACCCGCGCCAGATGGGGCCGATCCCCTCGCGAAAAGCGGTGCCGACTTCAGACGAGTTGTGCATATTCGAGTACAGTCTGGGGGGCAGTGTGAGTAACCCTGTGGAAACACGGGGCACTAAGCGGTGCTCGATACCAGCAATTGTCCGCATCTTGGGGCCATGCGCTTTGTCGATTTATTCGCCGGACTTGGTGGGTTCCATGTTGGTCTTGAAAGACTCGGGCACGAATGTGTTTTCGCAAGCGAACTCGACCCGGTTCTACAGCACATCTACGAGAAGAACCATGGCATTCGACCGGTGGGTGACATCCGCAGGGTGAAGTCTAAGGATGTTCCAGAACACGAAATTCTGTGCGCAGGGTTTCCGTGCCAGCCGTTCTCGAAGGCGGGTGACCAAGCCGGGTTCGATTGCCCCACAAATGGCTCCCTGTTCGATGAGGTCTTGCGGATCATTCGCTACCGCAAGCCGGAGTATGTCATCCTTGAGAACGTGCCGAATCTGCGGACACACGACGAAGGGCGCACTTGGACATCCATCAAGGAGGATCTCAGAAAAGCGGGTTACGCAGTTGATGAGCAGGTCTACTCCCCGCATGAATTCGGCATACCCCAGATCCGACAAAGACTGCTTCTTGTAGCGCGCCGTGGGAGTCTTGGTTCATTCAAGTGGCCAGAGCGACCTGAGAACCCGAAGCCATCATTGCTGAAGATCTTGGAGAAGCATCCGAGTGGTGCGCGCCCACTAACCGCACAAGTAGTGGATTGCCTGAATGTCTGGCAAGACTTCCTGAACCGCATTCCGAAAGTCGCACCGCTTCCTTCATTCCCGATCTGGTCGATGGAGTTCGGAGCTACCTACCCCTTCGAGGCCAAGACCCCATACTCGATGGGCAGCAGAGCACTTCGCGCATACCGAGGCTCACACGGGATGAAGCTGGACAGCAAGGGTGTCATGGATCCGTTCGAGGCATAGCTCACTGCCCGCATGCTACGCTATCAACTCTTCCCCCGCTCTATCGGATTGAATGATCGCCTGCGAGCCGTGATCGGGTGCTTCGAGAGTGTCTACGACCACATCAAGTCCCCCGAGAACACATTGAACAGCAATGGTGTTCTCGGTCACATGCGCCCTCTCTTGGAAGCGGCTGACTTCTTGGTTGAAGTTGGCAAAGCGCATGGAGACAAGATCCCTGTTCCTGTATTGTTTGGTTTGAACAACCATATCGACAAGTCCTTTGATGCCGACGCTCTCAGTAAGGATGGCACCATCGTAGTCGAGGTTGAAGCGGGGCGGGCAGTCGTGAACTTCCAGTTTCTCAAGGACATCTTTCAAGCCTCCATGATGCATGGAGTAGAGTACTTGGTGCTCGCTGTTCGGAACGACTACCGAGGCGGCAATGACTTCCAAAAGACGCATGCCTTTTTGGAGACGATGTACATCAATGGGCGCCTCCAGCTCCCTCTGAAGGGCATCGTGTTAATCGGCTACTGAAGCGCGGCGACAAGGGGCGAGCGCTCGGCGGACTGGACTTGTGGTTGGCTCTGTTCCAAGTGGCAAGACCATGTCCTTCACTACCGTGGCGGCAATGGCGGTTGACAACGGCTATCTCATTGTAATTGTCATTACGGGAACGTCTAACCCGCTGTATGGTCAATCGGCCAATCGACTGGAGCGTGACCTGCGTCTCGACACCAGACATGACAGGAAGTGGTATCACTTTCAGGAGCCGCGACCTTCAGACGGAAACCGCATTGCACAGATCATCAGCGACTGGAGAGATCCTGCCGTTCCCCTTGCGGAACGGCAACTGCTTCTAATTACGATCAAGAAGAATTGGAGCGTGCTCAGGCGACTGATCACCATTCTGCGTGGCTGTAACCTTGATGGCATTCCTGCGCTCATTATCGATGATGAGGCCGATCAAGCGAGCCTGAACACCCGGGTGAACGACGACGATGAGAGCGCCACCTACACGCGGATTCGTGGACTCCGGGATCTCTTCGCGCGACACACCTTCTTGCAGTACACCGCAACGCCACAGGCGAACCTGCTGATAAGCATCTTGGATAGCCTCTCACCGGATTTTGCCGAACTGTTGACGCCAGGTGATGATTATACAGGCGGCATCGAATTCTTCGGCGAAGACATGAGCTTGGTGAGGAGTATCCCAATCAACGAACTACCGGTACGTAACAGTCCGGCGATTGAGCCCCCCCCTTCGCTGGTCGAGGCAATGCAAGTCTTCTTCGTCGGCGTTGCTGCTGGTCGACTTCGTGGTGAAGCACAACAGGGGAAGAATCGAAGCATGTTCATTCACCCCTCCCGGGAAACCAACCCGCATGGGTTGTTCGCGCAATGGGCAAGACAATTGTGCAATCACTGGAAAGCCACTTTGGCCTTGCCAGAGGATGTTCCTGATCGAATTGAGTTACTGGAGGAGTTCCAAGCTGGCTATACCGACCTAGAGCGCACTGTCGGTGGGGACTTGCCACCTTGGGAGTCCACTTCGGCAATGCTTGGTCGGGCTATCGCCCAAACGGATACGGTCGAAGTGAATTCGACAAGTCGTCGGGTTCTCGATATCAACTGGCGTTCGGATTACGCGCGAATCCTTGTTGGCGGTCAGTCACTAGACCGAGGCTTCACCATCGAGGGCCTTACCGTCACCTACATGCCTCGAGGACTTGGAACAGCTGGGTCTGCGGACACATTGCAACAGCGCGCCAGATTCTTCGGATACAAACGCAGTTACTTGGGCTATTGCAGGTTGTACTTGGATGCTGGCGTGCGTGACGCCTTCTCGGAGTATGTCGCCCATGAGGAGAGTGTGCGTGAAGAGTTGAATGATCTCCGACTGAGGCAGGTTCCGCTGAAGCAGTGGCGCAGGGTCTTTATCCTCTCGTCGCGGCTGGAACCAACCCGCCGTAGCATCCTATCCGTTGACCACCTGCGGGATTCCTACGGTGACAGGTGGTTCTGGGTGAAATCACCACATTCCTCGATGGACTCTTGCGCTGCGAATCGGCGAGCGTTCGATGCGTTCTCAGACCAGCGTTCTTTCCAGCCACTGCCAGCAGAAAAGTATGGCGCAGTTGCAATGCGCCACGCGGGGCTGATTGGTATCCCGCTAAGTGAGGTATGCGAGCAATTGCTCTTCTCTGTTGGGGTGCCAGAGCCCGAGGAGAACCAAGCCTATGTTGGGGTGCTTTATCAAATAGATCGCTACTTAAGGGACCATCCCAACGAGTTGTGCGACGTGTACGTCATGCGCCCAGACGATGGAGGACGACGCGCGATCAACGCGAAGGGTGAAATCGACAACATCTTTCAAGGGTCGAACAGACAAGTTGGCGACCCATTGTACTATCCCGGAGATAGAGATGTGCACTCCGTTGATCGCCTAACGATCCAACTCCGCAGGCTGTCTCTCACTAAGGATGGCGCAGAGGTCGCAACTGATGTTCCGGTCTTGGCCATTTGGGTGCCTGCGGCCATGGAACAGGCTTGGCTTGTGCAGGCCCCAATGCCATCTTAAGCAAGCGGTTAAACAATGCCATCGCTCCTACAAGCCTTTGAGGAACTTCCGGAGTCGAATAGCACATCTCAGGGGTCGGCTGTATACCGAACGTTTCCAGTTGTATCTAAAGGCCCGGTCCTAGTTGCTAAGACAGCACAAGGCAATGCATGCCTTCTAGTGCGAACTGTGACAACGGCCGGTGGCCTGCCGCCGCCAATGCGCCTGGAGAACCTTATAGTCCAGCATGCACTCACTGGCAAGGTTCACGTTCAGCAGAGTATTGAAGAGGGCATATTCACGCTCATTGCCCTCGGGGCCCACGATCGAGCATTGGTGGCAGTGTTCTTCCGCTTCGCCCAAGTGCTTGCTCAGCAATTGCCCTCGCAGCCTACGGCATCTGAGGTCGCCACACAGATCCAAGGGCTTGTTGAACTGCTACAACACTTGCGAAAGCCAAGTACCAAAACTGTTCAAGGTCTCTGGGCGGAGCTCCTAGTGATGGACACAAGACTTGACCCAGAACGGTGGATCAGCGCATGGCACGTTGACCCAATGGGTCTCCATGACTTCATTCTCGGGGAAAACAGGGTAGAGGTGAAGAGTTCATCAGGTCAAGTGCGCCAGCATCGCTTCTCGCACAACCAGCTAAGTGCGCCGGTAGGTTCGTCGCTTTCAATTGCATCCGTTCTCGTTGAAAGGTCCGGTCAAGGACTTTCTGTTTTCGACCTGAGTGAAAGACTGCACTCGCGTTTGACACCGAACGCATCGTTCGTTCTGGACAGTACCATTGCGGCAACTCTGGGTCTCGACTTTCATAAGGCACGTGAGATTCGGTTTGATTCCGAAAGCGCGCAAGCGTCCCTACTGTTCTTTTCCTTGGCGGTGGTTCCTCGGCTAACCGAAATGGTCTCCGTTCGGATATCGGATGTCTCCTACGCAGTCCGGTTGAATGACCCGGATGGGCAACGAGATCTCATATTCGCGTGACGTATTGAAGTAGAATGCCCGCAACCGAGGAGCCCCGGCTCGCACGCCAGGGTATCCGAGTGCGGACTTCGCTGTAGGCGCGACAACCCGAGACCAAAACGAGAACGCCGCAAGGCCTTCGTTCCCGAAGCCCCTGCGGCGTTCAATAGCCGTTCGCTGCTAGCTCACCACACGAAGCGCTTCACTTGCCGCGCATCGCCGTGGAGCACCTGCACGGTATAGGCACCGCGCGCGAAGGCAATCATGGGCAGGTCCGTGCGGTCGGCGGTGATGCGGCCGGTGGCCAGATGGCGGCCGGTGGCATCGAGGAGCAAATAGCTGTTGCCGATCAGGGAGGCATCGGTGAGCAGTTGCACGCCATCGGCGGTGGGCAGCAGGCGCAGGTCGGCGATGGTAGCGGCGGCCAGGCCAGTGTTCACTTCCACCATCACGGTGTAGTCCTCCGTTTCGCCGTAGTACACACTGGCGCAGGCATCGCTGAGCGGTGCGGTGGCGCAGCGCACGCGCATGCGCTTGGGGCCGGGCGTGGTGCCGGCTGGCACGGTGAAGGACAGATCGCCGGTGGTGTACGGATCCGGGATGCTCACCCAGCCGAGCGGTTCGTTCGCGTCGTCGAAGTCGTTGTCCGCGTTCAGGTCGATCCACGCGGAGTAGCTGTCGCCACCCATGCCGCCGCTGGTGAGGTAGAGCGTGTTGGGCACCCCGATGGTGAGGTAGGGCGCCACGAAGGAGTAACTGGTGTAGGCCGGGCCGAGGAAGGCGCCGCTACCGGTGTTCACGATGGAGCCCAGTTCAACACCATCGATGAAGTGGTTGGTCACGGTCCACCCGCCAGCGAAGGGGATGCACGGGCCATCGGGTTCTTCCACCACCACGGCGATGTCGAGCATGTTGCCGTAAAAGGCATCATCGCAGGGGTTGGCCAGCGGCAGGGTGGCATCGTTGCTGCGGATGCGCAGGAGGTGCTGGCCGGGCGAACTACCAGCGGGTATGGCCAGGTCGATGTTGAGCACCTCACCGGGCGTGGCGCTCTGCACGGAGCCGAGTATCTCGAGGTTGTCGTCGAAGTCGCCGTCGTCGTTCATGTCCAGCATCATGGTGTAGTGCTCCGGCGCGTACGATCCGGTGGTGATGGTGATCGGCTCCGTGGTGCCCGCGGTGAAGCGGTGTGCGATGCCCGAGCTTACCGTGTAGTAGGGGTAATCCGTAAGGTCGTTGTAGGTATGGCCTTGCAGGGTGAGGTCGATGATGCCATCGCCAGACTGCGCGCCGTACCCCAGCGCGGGCAAGCAGGGCCAACCCGCATGGCCGATGGAAAGCGTGAAGTCCACGGCGTTGGCGTATTGCGGAGCGCCGCTGCAGCCATCGTAGCCGCTCAACTGGCCGGTGGCACTCACGATGCGCATGCGCGCGTAACCAAGGGTGGTGGTGGGCGGTGTGATGGTGTACGTGACCGTTCCTCCGGCTTGTACCGTGAGGTTGCTGCCGAGGTAGTCCCCGTAGTCGAACCCGTCGCCGTTCCAATCGATCCACACATGCATACTGTCGTAGCCCACATAGTTGCTTTTGGTTATCGTAAGCACCTCGGGGATGCCCATGGTGAGGTGTGCGCCGGCAGGGGCGAAGAGGTACGGGGTGTTCGCAGCGTCCGGGTTCACCTGCCAGTTGAGATCGGCCAGTTGCACACCGGCCACGAAATTGCCGTTGGGTCCCGCCTGCGCGAACACGGGGATGCACGGCGCACCATTGTCGATGACGACCGCATAGTCCTCGGCCTCCCCGTAGTCGGCGACATCGCATGCGCCCGTGGCGGGCGTGTTGAAGTAGCACAGCACGCGCATGCGCGTGTAGCCGGGTTCCGCATTGGTGGGTATGTTCACGGAAAGGTCCAATTGCTCCCCGGGCGCGTTGGTGGTGCCGCTGGCCACCTCCTCGGTGGGGACGAACTGGCCGTCGCGGTTCAGGTCGATCCAGACGCTGTAGTACTCCGCATCAACGGAAGACGGGTCGAAGCTGCCGGCCGTGATGGAGAGGACGGAAGTGGATCCCGGGGTTACGCGGGTGATGAAGTTGGGTCCGGCGTTGAGGTAGTGGTTGGAATACGGGCTGCTACCCGGACCTGAACCTTGGTTGCTGATGGTGCCGAAGGTGACACCATCGATGTAGTCCCCGTCTTGGCTCCCTTGGCCGAACAGGGGAATGCAGTTCGCGTTGTCCGTGATGACCACGGTGTAGTCCTCGGCCTCGCCGCGGATGTAGGTGCCACATGGGTCCGAGACCGTTTCGGCACCGCTGTTCATCACGCGCAAACGGGTGTACCCGGTCAGGGCGGTGGAGGGAATGGTCACGGCCGATATATTGGTCCCGTTCACCTGCACGAGATATTGCATGAGTTGTTCGGCGGGCTCGAAGGCGTTGTTCTGATCCGCATCCACGAAGATGGAGAAGTAGTCACCTGGAGCTATGCCGGCCCCACCGGTGAAGAAGGTGGTGTAGCTGAAGCCGGGCACCAGGGCCGTCGTGGTGTTCTGCCCGGTGAAGCTGTAGTCCGAGTAGCCCGGTGGGACCGAGGTGGAGTACTTGGTGATCCCTTCCAGTTGGAAACCCGTGATGGCATCGCTGGTGGCCAGGAAGGTGGGCGTGCAATAGGTCTGCGCCCGGGTGGCAGGCGCGTACAGCAGGTAGGCAAGCAGTACGAGGAGGAGTGGTTTTTTCATGGCTTCGGTGTCGCACATATGATGAGTGTTGAGCGACGGTACAAACGAACGCCGCTCGGAGGCGGGTATCAATCGTTGTGTCCAATGAACCGGCCGCTCTGGGGCATCATTGGGTCCAATGATTCCCGTTGCTGGAGAAGTCACGGCCAGCTATGGTCAGCGAACCGGGGGTGGTGTTCAACGGCTGATGCCGATATTTGTGGGGACATGGGTACGCTCTCCGACATACTCTCTGTGCTGCGGAGCCAGCGCGCACACCTCTTCTCCAAGTACGGGCTGAAGAGCATGGCTTTGTTCGGGTCGGTCACGCGCGACGACTTCCGGCCGGACAGCGATGTGGACATTCTCGTTGAGTTCGTTCCGAACGCCGACTTCGACTACTTCGATCTCGCCTTCGATCTGGAGAACATCGTTCAGCGCAAGGTCGATGTGGTGATGCGTACTGCTGTGAAGGCGCACTACCTGCCCTTTATCGAGAAGGATATCAAGTATGTCTGAGCGGGATAACAGGGTGCTGCTCATCGATATGCTGGAAACAGCAGAGAAGGTGGTGCGGGCCATGGAGGGTGTAACGGTCGATGCGTTCATGAAGGATGACATCCTACGTGATGCAACCGTCTATCGCTTGCAGGTCATCGGGGAGGCGGCATACAAGATCACCGATCCGCTCAAGGTGAAATGGCCCGATGTCGATTGGTTCAAGATCCAAGGCTTGCGGCATCGGATCGTTCACGACTACCGGAACATCGACGATGCGCAGATCCACCGGATCACCAACAAGTACGTGCCGCCATTGGTGGTGCAGTTGAAGAAGATCCTGGAGGCATAGCTTTATAAGTGGTTACGGACGCGCAGGCTCCCCGTCGTATGCCTAAGTTTCCGCAACGATCCATGCGCACATTCCGCCTGCCGTTCCCGAGTGTCGTGGCCTGCGTCGCGGTCCTGCTCGCGGGCAAGGTTTCGGGGCAGATCACTGAACGCACCACGGCGCTCCCGGTGGAATGGATCACGGTGGACGATGGCCTGCCGCAGGGCATGGTGCGCGCCATCGTGCAGGACCGCACCGGCTACCTGTGGTTCGCCACCAAGGACGGCCTCGCGCGCAGTGATGGCTACGGCTACACGGTCTTCCGCCATGATGCACGCGACAGCGCGAGCCTCTGCGCCAACCACATCAGTGCCTTGTACGAGGATCGCGCAGGCGATCTGTGGATCGGCACGGATGCCGGCGCAGTGGACCGCTACGATCCGCGCACCGGGGCCTTCGCACATGCGCTGCGATCGGATCCGACCACTCCGGGCATCTCACAGGGTGTGCGGCAATTCGCCGAAGACCGCGCAGGTAACGTGTTGGTGCTCGCTGCGGATGGCACCGTGTCGCGTAGGGCGAAGGGTGGTGCTGTAACTCGTGTGGCGGACCACATCACGGCCATGGCTGTTGCACCGAACGGCGCGTTGTGGACGCTCACGTCGGATGCGTTGGAGATCACACCGCGCGATGATGGGTCGGGCGCACAAGTAGAACGCATCGCCTTGCCGGCCTGGCAGGGCGCACCAGCATTGCTCGCCGATACGCTGGGCAAGCGCATGATCATGTTGCGGGAGCGGAGCGTGGTGCTCTTCGATCCCGTCACGCATGTCGCCACCGAACCCATCGCGATCCACGCCGTTGGCGGCGAACTGGCCACCTGCTTACTGGATGGGGATAAGCTCTGGCTCGGCTTCGTCGGTGACGTCCTTGCCACGCGCCTTTCGCTCACGCATGGCACCGAGGAGCGCATCGCCTTCACCGAAGTGAACGGTGGTTCATTGCCCGGCGGATCGCTCGTGAACGCCTTCGCGAAGGACCGCAGCGGCAACCTGTGGGTGGGCACCACGGGCTACGGTGTGTTGTTGCATCGCGCGCTGGCGGGTCGCTTCCATCGGCTCTTGCAAGGCTCCAGTCCCTGGTTGGTGCAGGCCGACCGCGAAGGCCGCTGGATCGTGGCCTCATCGGACATGCTCTGGGTGAACGCGCCGGATGGTGCCGTGCGGCCTATTGCTTTCAAGGAAGCGTTGCGCCCGACCGGTCGCGGTCCGAGCTGGTCCGCCATCAAGCGCGATGAACAAGGCGCCTGGTGGGCCTGCGTAACGCTCGCGAACAATACGCTGTTGCGTCACGGCCCTGCGGAAAGCGATGGGCTGCATGCGGTGTCTTTGGGAACACCGGAAGATCCCTTGATGTTGATCACCTGCGACAGGCCGGACCTGTGGATCCTCGCGAGCGCTTCGCCGGGCCAACCTGCTGATCGGATCCTGCGCTTCGATCCGATCACACAACGCATCACCGCGCGCTACGTGTTGCCCTTCGCGCTGCTGGAAACGGATTATCGTGCGGTGTCGGCCTTGCACTTCGGCAGCGATAGTTCGCTGTGGCTGGGCACTCGACAAGGTGTACTCGAATGGCGGTCGGACAAATGGACCGTACACAAGCCTGTTCCCGGCGATCCGAGCTCGCTGCCCAGTGAACGCATCTTTTCCTTGTGCGCCGATCCGGACTCGGCGGATGCGGTGCTCTGGGTGGGAACAGAGGATGCCGGACTGGTGCGGATGGACATGCGCAACGGTAAGTGCCGCACCTTCGATATGAGCCATGGGCTGCCGAACAATACGATCTACGCCATGCTCGCCGATGCGCATCGCAACCTCTGGGTGAGCACCAACAAAGGCCTCTGCCGCTTCGATCCGCGCTCGCATGCTATACGCACCTTTTCGCGCAACGATGGCATTGCCGGTACCGAGTTCAACCGGTACAGCGCAGCGATCGGGCACGACGGACGGTTCTATTTCGCAGGCACGAACGGCATCACCTGGTTCGACCCCAACATGATGTACGGTGATGCGGCGCCTTCCGCCACGGTGATCACCGGATTGACCTTGGCCAATACGTCCGTGCGGTGGAACGCTGCGAGGAACGAGGATGACAAAGGCTTCCTCATTCCTGTGCCGCCCGATCATCTCACCACGCTGGCCTTGCCTTACGCCGAACGCTCGCTCACCATCTCCTTCGCGTGCATGGACCATTCGGTGCCGCAGAAGAACCGCTTTCGTTACCAGCTCGAAGGCTTCCATACCGATCAGGTGGATGCGGGCACTGCACACCAAGCCACGTTCACCAACCTCGATCCAGGCACCTACACCTTCCGCGTGCAAGGCCGCAACAGCGCCGATGTGTGGGATGAGCATGGCGCATCACTCGTGATCATCATTGCACCACCGTGGTGGGGCACTTGGTGGTTCCGCGGTGCGTTGCTGCTGCTGCTTGGTGGTGGGCTCTACGCGTTCTATCGCTACCGGCTGGCGCAGGCCATGAAGGTGGTGGCCGTACGCGAACGCATTGCGCGTGATCTGCACGACGAGATCGGTTCCACCCTCAGCAGCGTTTCGCTCTACAGTTCCGTAGCGCAGAAGAAGGTTGCGGACAAGGCGCCCGAAGCGAACGAACTGCTGGCGCGTATCAGCGAGAGCACCACGCAGGTGCTGGAGTCCATCAACGACATCGTGTGGGCCGTGAACGCCGACAACGACGACATGGAGCACTTGGTGAAGCGCATGATCGACCACGCCGTGCGCATGACCGAAACGCGCGGATGCGCTCTGCACTTCGACCACGATCCGGCCTTGCGTGCCTTGCCGCTGGACATGTCCTCGCGCAAGAACCTCTACCTCGTGTTCAAGGAAGCCGTGAACAACGCGGTGAAGTACAGCGGCTGCAAGGAGTTGCGTGTGACGCTCTTGCGCGACCGGTCGCATATCGTGTTG
>JANNYL010000280.1:0-2778 GCA_031410075.1 Flavobacteriales bacterium | reverse complement strand
GCTACAGCCTATGGTATCTGGCTGTATTGGGCGGGAGATGTCGCACTAGCGCTATTGGCGTTCACTCTTGCTGGGGCGCTTGTTGGTTTTCTGGTGTTCAATTTCCATCCTGCGCGCATATTCATGGGGGATAGTGGCTCGCTCATTATTGGCGCCATCATCAGCGTGCTCGCGATGCGTGTGATCGATCACGATATCAGTCGATTGCCCAGGTGGCTCGCTTCCGTGCCCACGCCGCTTTTCGCGATGAGCGTGATCGCTTATCCGATCGTGGATACGTTCAGGATCTTCTTTGTGCGCATGATGAAAGGGAAGAGCCCTTTCGCTGCGGACCGTAACCACATCCATCACCGTTTGATGGAATTGGGCTTGGGTCACCGCGGCGTTACGGCTGTGCTCTATCTCTACGCGATCACCATCATCAGCCTGAGCTTGATCACACGCGATATTCTCCCCAACAAAGGGTTGATGGTGCTCGGTACGACCGCGTTGGTTCTGGCCGTGCTTCCATTCGCTATTTCTACGCGAACGAAGGAATGAGAAAAGCGTCTTTGTACTTTTTCCTGGCGTTTCCTTTTTTCGCATGGGCCCAACAGGGTTGGATGCCATTGGGCCGGATCGTGGATGCGCCTTATAGTGCGTTGATGCGGTCGTCAAAGAGCGACGTTGCGTTGCATAGCTCGATCCGGCCATACGCTCGTGAAGACCTCAAGTTGCTCGCAGTTCCAGACTCTTTGTTGCCCAACGCGTGGAAGCCCTGGCTGGATAGTATTACCAACCCGCAGAACCGCGTTAGCGGCGGGCCGTTGGTTGAGGCGTTGGTTGGCGCTTCGTTCGGCGACAACGACTTGATGAAGTATCGTGTAGGGCTGGGTGGTTGGTTGGACTGGAGCGCAACCCCCCGCCTGACTTTCCACGTGGATGTGATGGGCTTTGGCGAAACGATGCCGAATTACCTGGACAGCTTGGCAACAAAGGTGAACGTGACGCCCGGAGAGGGATTCGCTTACGGAGGATCCACCTACACCCACCACGACTGGAACGCGTATGTGGATTACAAGGCGAGCAAATATTTCCACTTCACACTTGGTCGCGGCAAACACTTTTTCGGTGAAGGCGTTCGCTCACTTTTCCTCAGCGATAACGCCTACAGTTATCCGTATTTGAAGATCACGACCACCGCGTGGAAGATCCGCTATGTGAACTTGTTCTCCGCTATGAGCGATATCCGCGGAACGGGAGGTAACTGGAACCAGTTCGATCTGAAATTCACCAGCATGCATTACTTGAGCTGGAACGCCCTGAAGCGATTGAACGTGTCCATCTTCGAGGCTATCGTATGGCAGGACAACGACCCAAACTACCGCCGTGGATTCGATGTGAACTACTTGAACCCGGTACTTTTTTACCGGCCCACGGAGTTCAGTCTTGGCTCACCTGATAATGCCTTGCTTGGCTTTGCGGTGAATGTGCGCGTAGGAAAACATGCACTGTTGTACAGCCAGCTTATGTTCGATGAATTCCTGTTGAGCAACGTGCGCGCAGGGGAGGGCTGGTTCGGGAACAAACAAGGATTGCAACTCGGCGTGGTCGGCCACGATGCCTTCAAAATTGAAGGTCTTATGCTCCGTGCCGAGTTCGACTATGTGCGCCCGTTCATGTATACGCATAGCGATACCCGACAGAACTACGCACACTTCAACCAGCCGCTGGCCCACCCTTATGGAAGCAATTTCTGGGAGGCGATCGTACAAGGTGAGTTTCGTAAGAAGCGGTTGGTGTTGAGCGATCTGCTCAGCGTGGCGATGCTGGGAGAGGATACTGGTTCCACAGCCTATTCCAGTTATGGGAACAACCTGTTCTTACCGGAATCAGCGCGACCGCTGCGCGATGGGGTTCGCCCGGATGACTACGGTTATTTTCTGGCCCAACCCAGCAATGCAATGCTTTACCACAATGAGTTGCGCGCCGGTTGGTTGTTGGAGCCTCGAAGTGGACTAATGCTCGAAGCCTCACTGACAACCCGCGTCCGCACGCCAGAGCGTGGTGAAGGACTTGTCACTAACTTCTTCCGAATTGGCATCAGTGCCAACCTGCGTGACAGGCACCCTTTCCAAGACGCACGATATTCCCTGGAGTGAAGGGGCGTTCCTTGGGCCTCAGGATCAAGAAGCGTTGGGTTTTGTCGAGTGTGAACTCATTTGGTCGGTTGGTGTTAAACCCATCGATATTCATTCCGATCCGATCGGTACTTTCGCGCCCGATTTGCAGCAACCCGTATCTATAGTATCGTCCGTTTCCGTTGGCGCCAAGCTGAAGGAAGTTGTTGCCCTGTTCAAGCTGAGGCTTACATCGCTGGTTGTGTTCAGTGCCGTACTGGGCTACTGGATGGGTGTGCCTGCTGGAGGTTTCAACCTGATGAATGCGGTGATGTTGTCCATCGCTGGTTTGCTGGTGACCGGCGCCAGTAATGCGTTCAATCAGGTTTTGGAAATAGAGGCCGACGGCCTGATGAAGAGGACATCCGAGCGACCCCTGGTGCGTGGCACTGTCGGTGTGGCCGAAGCTGTGGTGCTGGCTTCGTTGGCTGCTATCGGAGGTGTTCTTCTATTGTGGACGCGATTCGGCCCACTTACCGGTATTCTGGGCATGCTTTCCATCTTCATGTATGTGGCGCTCTACACGCCTATGAAGAAATGGAGCGCTTGGAGCGTTTTTGTTGGAGCGTTTCCCGGGGCGTTCCCTCCGATGTTGGGTTATGTAGCAGCTACAGGTCAT
>JANNYL010000279.1:0-9261 GCA_031410075.1 Flavobacteriales bacterium | reverse complement strand
CGAACGTCGCTACCCGGATCGCGCAACGAGCCGATGATCGGTTCCACGAGCGAACGAAAACCGAACACATCCGTGTTGTGCCCGATCAATTCACCATTGCGGATGGCGATGGTGTTCACCGCTCCCACGGCCGCCGCCAGCGGATCGAGCGACGTGAGATAAGGGATCACGCTCTGCTTGTATGGAATAGTGACGTTCAGCCCACGGAGTTCCGGATCAGCTTGGACCAGCTGCGGAAAGCCACTGATGTCGGCTAGCTCGAAGAGATCATAACGATGGTCCGCGAGCCCTTCACGTTTGAACTTATCGGTGAAGAACTCCTTGCTGAAGGAATGCCCCAATGCTTGGCCGATCAATCCGTAACGCTGCACGGGGCCAAGAACGGATCAGGCTTGGGATCTATTGCCCAACTTCAAGCGAACGAATTCCACGATCATCGGCAGAACGCTGATGAAGACGATGCCCAGGATTACCGCCTCGTAGTGTTTTTTCACGAACGGGTGCTGACCAAATACGAAGCCGGCCAATAGCAGTAGCCCGATCCATAACGCCCCGCCGAGGATGTCGTACGGCAAGAATTTCTTGCGGTAGTCCATGGCGCCAATACCGGCAACGAAGGGTGTGATGGTGCGAACGATCGGTACGAAACGCGCGATGATGATGGTCTTGACGCCGTACTTCTCGAAGTAACCGTGCGTCTTGTCCAAGTGCTTCTGCTGCACCAGGTCCCGCCCGAAGGTTTTCCATTTCACGATCCGTGGCCCGAAGAAGCGACCAACCCAATAGTTGAGATTATCGCCAAGCACCGCTGCGGCAAAGAGCAGGACGAAAAGGAAAGCCAGGTTCAAACTACCGATCGCCGCCAAGGACCCCGCCACAAAGAGCAATGAATCACCAGGAAGAAAAGGCATCACCACAAGGCCGGTCTCGATGAAAATGATGGCGAACAGGAGCATGTATACCGCATTGCCATGCGCATCAATGAACGCGGGCAGCGTTTCGTTCAGGTGTGTAATGAAATGCCAGAAGTCGAGCAGGGTCTGCATGTGGGTAGTTGTTCGCGGCGAAAGTAGCCGGATGCCTCCGAGTCGCACCTTTGCCCGATGAGTGTTGGGTTAGGGCAGATACGCGCGCTGGTGCCGTGGCTGGTGTTCGTGCTCGCCGCGTTCGCCGTGTTCGGCGCGGTGCTTGATCTCTCGTTCTTATCCGATGATCATGTGGCCATTTGGAGAACCGGTCCTGCGAACGAAGCATGGCGACACGGCTTTTTCAGGCCACTTTCGGAGTTGACCCTGAGGCTTGGTCATTGGCTTCATGGACCTTCGCCGAGCTGGCATCGTGCTTTCAATATCGCCCTGCATGGAACCAATGCCTTTTTGGTCTTTCGGTTGTTCCGCTCGGGTATTCCAGAACCAGGTTCGCGGATCGTTGCCGGTTCATGGTTCGCTGGAGCCATCTTTCTCGTCTACCCGTTCCATCTGGAATCGATCGTTTGGATCGTAGGTCGCGAATCGTCTTTGGCTACCTTTTTCGTTCTGTTGGGCTTGCTTGCTGCGATCGGGATCCGTGCACGACCGTTACGGATAGCCTTCGTCGGCGTGTGTTTTATGGCGGGTTTGCTCTGTTACGGATCAGCGCTGCTGTTGCCCGTATTATGGCTGCCCCTGCTCTTGTGGGTACCGTCGCCGGATCGCCGAGCCCCGGTTCCCACGATAGCCATGTTCGTTGTGGTGGGCTCAGCGTGGTTCCTCTGCCGTTCCGCTCTGCTGCCTGCAGTGGTAGACAGCTATACCGGCGGATTCTTGGCCCACAGTCCAAGTACATACCTGCTCAACGTCCCCAAGGTGATCGCCCGTTTCTTCCTTCCACCGCGGCACAACACGGTTGAGCAGACGAGGTTGATCACCATGCTTTTTCTGGCCATGGGAGCAGTGATCTTCCACCTGTTCCGCACGTTGAAAGGCCGCGGATCAGAAACCTCACCACTGCTGCTCTATGGCGCTTTATGGGGTATCGCCTGTGCGTTGCCTTTTGTCGCCGGTGTAAGTACTCGAACATCGGAGAGCGATCGCTTTCTGTACATGCCTTCGGCCTTCTTGGCCTGCGCTCTAGTGCAAGGTTTGCTGATCTCGGTTCGGTCAAGTTGGGTTTGGTTGGCCCTTGGAGTGGTAGTGTGTGGTTGTTCGATCCAGATGTTCCGCGGCATTCAACCTTGGCGGCAAGCGTCAATGATCACAGAAAAGGCGGTATTGGATGTTGCATCAATTATCCCCAATGGCCGTTTGCATGTGTTCGATCTTCCCGATGAGGTGAATGGTGCTTTCATATTTCGACATGGTTTCGCTGAAGCGATGTTGTTGAACGGACTGGATACTGCCCATGTCGTGCAGGAGGGATCGAACATGGTATATGATCAGCAAGCGCATTTGGTGGAAGCGCTCGGGCTCGGTCGGTTGACAATGGTTCAGCCTGATAGCGCTGGTTTTGCCCGTATGCATGGACTTCTGGTTCCTCTCCGCGACAGCGATCGAGCTGTCCTGTGGTCTTTGCGTTGAGCCTGTACTTTCACGCCGTTCCCCACAATGCGCGCAGCTCCCGTTTTCCTTTTCTTATCGATCATGCTTGTGATCGGGTGTTCAAAGAGCCCGTTCGCGGGATTCAAGGAGGTTGCCCCGGACATCCATTTCAAATTGCATGTGTTGGGCGATACCGAACGGGAACCAACAGATAGCGATAGTGTGTTCGTGCGGCTACGCATGGCCAAGCTCGGTGACTCCCCCGGTTCGCTTTACAGTTCTGAACGCTGGTTCGCACATTTCGAAGACGCTATTCCGGATGCAGCTCGGCTTGCGATCAAATTGCACGAAGGAGATAGCGCGAGCATGATCGCCTATGGGCGTTCGTTTCCCTGGACCACCATTGGCACAGCGCAGAAACCCGCACTGGATACCGTATACGTTCGCTTGGAGATCTCCTTGCTCAGTGTTCGTTCCAGGGCAGAAAGCAGACGGATCGCCCACGATCTCCTTATGGCTCGAACCGCAAGTGATGAAGTTTCGATCCTCGCGCATTTCTTTTCTAGTTCGGCGGAAGAATGGAAGGAGTTCATGGGCGTCCGCTATATCCTCGATCCTGATAACCACAAAGGACCAGTGATACAGTCGGGACAATTGGTCTCCATGCACTACAGGGCCAATTTCATGGATTCGGGCCAGTGCTTCGACGATACGCATCGCGGTGGTTCACCTCTCACTTTCCGTCTCGGCGATCCGGGGCAGGTGATCAAGGGGCTCGAGATCGCTGCCCATGTGCTTCCCAATGGTGGAAAGGGAAGGTTCGTTATTCCCTCGGAATTGGCTTTTGGTGCCAACGGGTCATCATCGGGGATCGTTCCACCGTTCACCCCGGTGATCTATACCATCGAGGCCTGGGCGGCGCCGGAGGATGTAGCCACACCGGACACGGTGGCAGCGCGCTGAATAACCTCTCACGGTATTGGTGCGTATCAGGCTCCGCAATGCTGCGTACATTATCTTTTTGCTGTTTGCTGATCGTTGGGTGTCACGCTCGCGCGCAGGAACAGATCGGTATTGCGCACAGCAATTATGCAGGCACCGATGCCGTACCGCTCAACCCCGCGCGTATGAGCGGGCAGTGGTCGTGGATGGACATCAACATCGTGGGAGCGGATCTTTTCGTTTGGAACGATCACGTATACGTGAACGGCCAGAGCCGTTCGGTACTGGGTGAGATGCGTGAAAGCATCCGCACCTCCAATAGCGATCGTTTTGTGATCAACGAATCACTTGATCCGGGTACGCGACATGTGTTCGTTCAAGCCAGCGCGAAAGGCCCGGCGCTTGCCTTGAGTTTGGGCAAGAACAGTATCGGTGCGCATGTAAGCACTCGTTTCGCGCTCAGCCTGACAGGAGTTGGCAATGACTTCGCGCGCTTCGCGTTCAACGGTCTCACCTACGCACCACAACACGGCATTCGCTACAACGATGATGGCTTGCGTCTGGTAAGCGCGGCTTGGACAGAGTTTGGCGTTTCCTTCGCCCGGCAGATTGTCGCACGCGACTATCACAGATTAAGTGCTGGTTTAACGGCGAAGTATCTGCTTGGCCACGGCGGTGCTGGCCTTGCGTTCAGCGAACTTGATTACACCGTGCTGGATACGGCCCGAGCTGTGATCCATGCGGCAAGCGGCCAATATGGGTTGGCCATGCCGGCGATGAACGCTGGCGGTGGCTTCGGCTTCGATCTGGGTGTTTCATACGAACGGACGCTTGAAGAAGCGGATGGCTACATCCCGCATTCCAGTTGTGACCCGTTGCCGTACAGGTACAGACTCGGTTTTTCGATCATCGATCTCGGAGGTATGCGATTCGCCAATGCATTGAGCGGAACGTTCGATGCGAGCACCGCCGCATTCGAGGACTATACAGAGGTGCAAGCGAGCGGGGAGGAGAGTATCGATAGTCTGATCTCCGCTTCACTCAGTGGATTCCAACGCGCACAGGAGTTGAGCATTGGTTTGCCCACAGCGGCTTCGCTACAGTTCGACTACCGGGTTCTTGATCATGTGTATATCGCGGCTTCCACTGTGCAGAACCTGTCGTTCGGAAGCGCTTTGCGTCTTCGTCGTCCCAATACAACATCCATCGTACCGCGTTTCGAGACACAACGTTTTGAAGTGGCCTTGCCGCTCACACTCTATGAATACAGCATCCGGCGACCAGGTATTGGCGTGATGCTACGGTTGAACAATTTGGTTATCGGCAGTGATAATTTGCTTCCGCTTGTTTCGCGCAGCAGTTTGTACGGTATGGATCTCTATTTCCGGTTGAAGTGGACGATCTTCCGAAGTCCGATCTGCCGTGGCAAGAAAAAAGCCAAGCACCGAGCCGGAGATGGGAACGCGCTTCCGTGCGATGTCCCGGAATGATCACCGAAGGGATCAGCGGTGTCTGGCGACGAGCCTGAAGTTTGGTTGGCTCAATTTCGTCCACATGGATAATGCCGGGAAGAAGCTCCTACTGGATCATCCGATGATGAACACACAGGGGCGTTTACCCAGCACCGGCGGTGACTTGCGCCAAGCCGCAATGGTGCGTGAGATCACATAACCGCCAGGTTGTTCAAGATCGATGGCAATACACAATCGCGTGTTTCCGTCGCACGCAGCTATCGCGTCCGCAAGAAGTGCATCGTTCCGGTAGGGCGTTTCAATGAAGAGTTGTGCTCCACCTGTGCGTCGTACTTCCTGTTCCAGTTGCTTCAATGCTTGTTTGCGCGGTACCGATTCGCGCGGCAAGTACCCGTGGAAGGTGAACTGTTGACCATTCATGCCCGAAGCAGCCAGCGCCAACAGGAGCGATGTAGGACCTGTCAGCGGTATTACAGGAATACCTAGAACATGGGCCTTCGCCACCAACCGCGCGCCAGGATCAGCGATGCATGGCATGCCCGCTTCACTCACTATGGCTCCATCCTGGTCTTTCAACAAATTGGCGAGTTCAGCTATTTCCGCTTCGCTCGTGTCCTTGTCCAAGCGGTGCAGTTCGATCGCGTTCAGGTCGATGGTCGCGGACATGCGCCGAAGCATCTGGCGTGCGGTCTTTTCATGCTCGCAGAAAAAGATCTTCACACGTTCGGCGATCATGATGTTCGCCGGGGGCATCAATTCCACACCGCCTGCATCGCCCAGCCAAACAGGTAAGAGGTAGAGTTTACCGGACATCTGTTTCCAATTTGTTCAACAAGTTCGTACAGGCTGCGGTTACCATTTTGTGAACGGCCTCGAATCCTTCGTCTCCCCCGAAGTACGGATCCGGAACCTCCCGCATCGGGTAGGTGGGTACATAGTCCATCATCAACTTCGCTTTCGGGATCAGCTCAGCTTCCGGCACGATACGAAGTAGACCTTCCAGGTTATCGCGGTCCATGGCCAATAGCAGATCGAACTCATGGAAGTCGTGCGGTTTGACTTGCCGTGCACGCAGGTCGCTGATGTCGCTACCATGACGCACCATGCATGCAGCCGCGCGATGGTCCGGTGCTTCACCAACGTGGCTGTTGATGGTGCCTGCACTGTCGGTTGCAATGGATAACCCACGGGCTTTCGCCAGGTCGCGCAGGATCCCTTCGGCCATTGGGCTTCTACAAATGTTCCCCATGCACACAAGCAGGATCTTTATCATGTTCTCGGCAATTGCGCGAAGGTGTGGAAAGAAGAAGGACCGCTGGTGGGCGGTCCTTCTTTCAATTCTGTCGACAATGCTGTGGACTTGTCCGCACGCCTGTCAAAGGGTCAATGCACGCTCAACTTCTTCTCGAGGTCCTCGAGATAGCCGCGGAACTGCTTGTCGGTCTCTTGCAGATTATTCACGGTGCGGCAGGCGTGCAACACGGTCGCGTGGTCCTTGCCACCGCAGTGCGCTCCGATGCTCGCCAAGGAACTCTTGGTCATACGCTTCGCGAAGTACATCGCGATCTGTCGGGCTTGCACAACCTCGCGCTTGCGGGTTTTGCTCTTTAATAGTTCGATCGGCAGGTCGAAGTAATCGCACACCACCTTCTGGATGTAATCGATCGAAACTTCGCGCGCTGTGTTCTTCACGAACTTGTCGATCATCTGCTTCGCCAGATCCAGCGTCACGGACTTCTTGTTCAATGAGCTTTGTGCGATCAAGCTGATCATCGCACCTTCCAGTTCGCGAATGTTCGTGGTGATGCTGTAGGCCAGGTATTCCACCACTTCTTTCGGCAGGTCCAAACCCTCGGCGTACATCTTCTTCTGTAGGATCGCGATGCGCGTCTCCAAGCCGGGTTGTTGCAGGTCGGCGCTGAGGCCCCACTTGAAGCGGCTCAACAAGCGCTGTTCAACACCCTGCATTTCCACAGGAGCTTTGTCGCTGGTGAGCACGAGCTGCTTTCCGTTCTGGTGCAGGTGATTGAAGATGTGGAAGAACACGTCCTGCGTTTTCTCCTTGCCGGCGAGGAATTGAACATCATCGATGAGGAGCACATCCATCATCTGGTAGAACTGCAGGAAGTCGCCGCTCGTGTTGTTGCGAACGCTCTCGATGAACTGCTGGGTGAATTTTTCAGCAGGCACGTAAAGGATCGTCTTCTCTGGGAAGGTCTTCTTGATCTCGATACCAATGGCGTGCGCGAGGTGCGTTTTACCCAGGCCAACGCCACCATAGATCAACAACGGATTGAAGGCAGTGCCTCCAGGTTTCTGCGCAACGGCATAACCTGCACTTCGTGCCAAGCGGTTGCAATCGCCTTCGATGAAATTGTCGAACGAGTAGTTCGGGTTCAGGTGCGATTCGATCTTGATCTTGCGAAGACCCGGAATGATGAACGGGTTCTTGATCGGGCTGTTGGCCACATCAACAGGCAACGTAACAGAAGGATTCTTCACATCGCGTGAATTGCTCGTTGGCATCTTCACTGAGTACGGGTGGGCGTTCTTGGATCCGTTCTCCATGATGATGGAGTACTCCAAGCGCCCTTCATTCCCCAATTCTTTTTTGATCGTCTTCTTCAACAAACCGATGTAGTGCTCTTCGAGCCATTCGTAGAAGAACTGCGATGGCACCTGGATGGTGAGAACAGCGTCAGCCAATTTCAATGCCTTGATCGGTTGGAACCAGGTCTTGAAACTCTGTTGGCTCACGTTGTCCTGGATCACCTCCAGACATTGCTCCCAAGTCTTTTCGTGGTCTTTCTTTACGGGCATGTTTGGTTGAGGATGGTGGTGATGAGGTCGTCGAAAGGGTGGGTTCCTGAATTCAGTTTGCTATCACGTTCGTTCCGGAGGGGTCGCAAATATGGACGTCGATCAGTGAAAAAAAAAGTCCGATCGCTATTGATGTTCAGGAAAATTATGCGATCACTTCCTGAGATGACGTCCTCATGTGTGATCCGCGCCCAGCAAGGTTCTGCGCGAGTGTGCGAAACACTGATCACTTGTCGTGAACTCTTGCGCCACATGCCAAGTTTTTCGTACCTGCGATCTTCCCTGGTATCGCTCGGCGAATGATTTGAACGTTGATCCGCGTGTGCCACCGTGTGAATGTACGAGGCTGCACGCATGCGAACCAAATTTCAGGTTGCGATCTTTTTGCGCCGGTATCTTCCCGCCATGTTCACACATCAAACAATACTCCGGCCGCGCTATGCCGAAACCGATCGAATGGGCTACGTCTACTACGGCGTATATGCCCAGTACTTCGAGGTGGCTCGCGTGGAAGCGTTGCGCAGTATGGGTTTGTCGTACAAACAGATGGAGGATGATGGAGTGATGTTGCCAGTGCGGGACATGCACGTGACCTACCACAAACCGGCGTTCTATGACGAAGCGCTCACCATCACAACGTACATTGATTCGTTGCCGAACGTGCGCATTGCGTTCCGCTACGAGGTGCGCAATGAAGCGAACGAACTCTTGACCGAGGCGACTACAACGTTGGTCTTCATTGATAAGTCAACCGGTCGTCCGTGTCGTGCGCCACAACCATTGCTCGATCTGATCGTGGCCTATTTCGCCTGAACGGTCCCAACACGTGCACCGGCCAGGATCCACCGTTCACTGAACGTGATCGATCGATCGCGTGCGACGGTGACCACCAGCACGCACGGTTCCCCGTACTCCGCGTTCAATATCTCGCCGCCGTCCTTGATCACATCGTTCTTGATCGCTTCGACGATCGAATAGGCACACGCTATGTGCATGGTTGAACGCAGCACTTTTTCGATGATCGTGTTCTTCGCGAGTGCTTCGCGCGCTGCTTCCGCATACGCATGTACCAAACCTCCTTTGCCCAACAAGGTTCCACCGAAATAGCGAACGACGACTATGCCGGCGAAGGTGATGTTCGCTCCTTGAAGTTGACGTAATAGAGGTTTGCCCGCAGTGCCTGCTGGTTCGCCCGCATCGTTCGCGCGGTATCGCTCGCCTTGTTCACCCAGCACCCACGCATAGCATACATGGCGGCACGTGTGATGCTCTTTCGCGATCGTCGCACAGCGAAGAGTGAAGGCTTCTTCATCCCCGATCGGGAATGCGTACGCTATGAACTTGCTCGCCTTTTCGCGGTAGATCCCTTCGCTTTCCGAAGCCAATGTCAGATAACGATCTGTCGGCATTATGCAGGCAGCATGATGAACACCAAAGCGACAACGCACAACGTGATGCCGATCCACTGACGCACCGACAATCGTTCACGGAACAGGAGGATCGCAGCTGTT
>JANNYL010000278.1:0-6235 GCA_031410075.1 Flavobacteriales bacterium | reverse complement strand
GCCGCAACGGGCATTGTGGAACGGCAAGTGGGTCAGATGGTGCGCCTGGTGGACGACCTCTTGGATGTGAGCCGCATCAGCCGGGGCAAGATCGAACTCCGCAAGCAACGCATCGATCTGGCGTCCATCGTGAAACAGGCCATCGAAGACACGCGGCCGCTGGTCAAGAGCATGGGGCACGAATTGACCGTGACACTTCCTACAGAGCCGGTGTTCCTGAACGCCGACCGTACCCGCCTGATCCAAGTGCTGGGCAACTTGCTGAACAACGCCTGCAAGTTCACCGACATGGGTGGTCGCATTTCGCTCGCGGTGGAAGTCGCGGATGGAGACGCGATGATCACCGTCCGGGACAACGGCATCGGCATCGCTGCGGAACAACTGCCCACCCTCTTCGAAATGTTCGTGCAGGCCGATACGTCCATGGAGCGCTCCGTGAGCGGCTTGGGTATCGGCCTCGCCTTGGTGAAGAACATGGTGGAGAAGCACGGTGGAACGGTGGAAGTACAGAGCCATGGGCTGGGCCGCGGCAGCACCTTCGTAGTGCGCATGGCGATCATGGAAAGCACGGCCATTGCGCAAGAGATCGCTACGGCCGTGGGCGGTCCCGACCTTGCAGCCGTTCAACGCATCCTGGTGGTGGATGACAATGTGGACGCCGCCATGATGCTCGAACGCTTGCTCCAACTCAACGGCAAACAAACCCGCACGGCGCACTCCGGCCTCGACGGGTTGGAAGTCGCTGAACAGTTCCGTCCGCACCTCATCCTGCTCGATATCGGCTTGCCGAAGATGAACGGCTACGAAGTCTGCCGCCGCATCCGCCAGCAACCCTGGGGCAAGGACATGGTCGTGATCGCCCTCACCGGCTGGGGCCAGGAAGAGGATCGCAAGCGCTCCAAAGAAGCCGGGTTCAATGCGCACTTCGTGAAGCCGCTCGAACGCGAGGCGTTGATGCTGGTGCTTGCTGGGAAGTATCCGGCGGCGGCGTGAGCCAAGAGTGATCCTCGACCGAGCCCGGAGTGCCTTTCCAGTGCTATTGATCGGACCCATGTTCGCCTAGACCGTGGCAGGGTGGCCGGTGATGGCGACCCTTGCCCGCCTGCGCAGCTGGTCTCGCCGTGCGTGGCCTATGCGCGGTTATGCGGCCCCTGCCTACGGCAGGCAAGCCTGCGGCCTCGGAGCTGCGCACGGCGACCTGGTGATCAGCGGTCGCGTTCACCACCATGGGCGCCGGGTCGCCGATCGCGGCTCGTGGGCCGGGAGGCAGACCGCTGCGCGGGTATTGGGTGGTGACCTGCGAAGATCCTGCAGCGCGTTCAAGAGCGTCAGCTTCCCTTCGGTGATCCTGCTGAGGTTCGAAGGGCCCACTGCAGCGGCCCATGCTGGCACGGTCCTCGCCCCTTCTGTACCATGACACCTCGTTATACACCCGCGCAACGCTTCGCTCGCATTTTGTTGGGCATTGGCATGCTCACCGCCGGTATCGGCCACCTCACTGTTCAGCGCGAGGCGTTCCAAGCGCAAGTACCCGAGTGGGTGCCGTTGGACAATGATCTCACCGTGGTGCTCAGTGGTTACGTTGAGATCCTGCTGGGCTTGGTCATGATCGTTGGTGGCCGCTACCGCACCCGCTACGGCCTTGCGCTGGCAATGTTCTTCGTGCTGGTGTTCCCTGGCAACATCGCCCAATACGTCAACCATACCAGTGCGTTCGGGCTGGACACCGATAGCAAACGCTTCGCGCGTCTCTTCTTCCAACCCGTGCTGGTCCTTTGGGCCTTGTGGAGTTCCGGGGCCTATGCGCAGTGGCGGCAAAAGCGCACACCAAAGCTGGAGGGAGCAGTGCCGGAGTAAGGACTTTCTGGCACCCCGCAAGTGCTCGCGTAAGTGAATAGGCCCGCGCTCGCGGGTTTCACGAGTGCGTGTACATCCATCCGCCTCTGGCGGTATCTGGCACCCGTACGCCGAGCTGCTGCTAGCTCTGGCCCAGGAGCCGACTGACCGCTTAGCAGCCGGAACCCTGACCGAGGATGGCCACTGTGAGGAGGACTGTAGACTCCGGTGCCCATGTTGAGCATAACCTTGCCTATGTGGGCCAGTAGCGGCGTTCGACCACGGGTCTGTCGGACCGCTGGACAAGCTGGTGCCACCCACATTGCGCGTGCATCCGCGCACGGAACCAACGAAGATCGATGTATGGTCCTTGATCTGAAGTCCATGGGAAGCGGGAACGGCGCGGCGATCCGATAATGCCGTATCCCTATCACTTCAACTTATACCACGCAGTGATCCTGCGCCATGAACATGCCCACGAACACCGTCGACCTTTTCAGCACCTACACCCTCGGTCCTTTCAACTTGAGCAACCGGATCGTGCTGGCCCCTTTGACGCGTTCGCGGGCCATTGGCAACTTGCCGAACGACTTGATGACCACGTACTACGCCCAACGCGCTGATGCGGGCCTATTGATCACAGAAGGCACGGCCCCTTCGCCGAACGGCTTGGGCTATCCGCGCATTCCGGGTATGTACAGCCCAGAGCAGGTAGCCGGCTGGAAGAAAGTGACCGACGCGGTGCATGCCAAGGGCGGACGGATCTTCGTGCAATTGATGCACACGGGCCGTGTGGCGCACCCGGCGAACATGCCCAAGGGCGCGCACGTGGTGGCCCCATCGGCCGTTCAACTGAGCGGGGAGATGTTCACCGATAGCGAAGGGCTCCAGCCCTACCCCGTACCGCGCGCCATGTCGCAACACGATATCGACCAGACCATCCAGGAGTATGTACACGCTTCGCGCATGGCCATAGAAGCCGGTTTCGATGGCGTTGAACTGCACGGCGCTAACGGCTACCTCATCGATCAATTCCTGAATGTCGCTTCCAACGTGCGCACCGATGGGTATGGTGGCACACCCGAGAACCGGAACCGCTTCGCGCTGGAAGTGGCCAAGGCCGTGGTAGCTGCGATCGGTGCCGAGCATACCGGTATCCGGCTATCGCCCTTCGGGGGCTTCAGCGACATGGCCAGCTGGGACGGCCTGGAGGCGCAGTTCGTGGCGTTGGCCGCTGGCCTTGGGAAATTGAAGTTGACCTACATCCACCTCGTGGACCACAGCTCGATGGGCATGCCCGAAGTGCCCATCCATACGAAGGAAGCGATCCGCGACGCGTTCGGTGGCACCATCATCGTGAGTGGCGGATTGGACCGGGCGAAGGCGGAAGCCGCGCTCCAACAGGGTCTTGGTCAACTGGCCGCTTTCGGCCGCTCCTTCCTGGCCAACCCCGATCTGGTTGAACGCCTCCGCACGAACGCCCCGCTGAACGAACCTGATCAGAAGACCTTCTACACACCGGGTGCGGCAGGCTATACGGATTACCCGCTGCTGGAGGTGGTGGAGTCCTAAAACCACCGGAGGCTCTCGCAGAGGATCCTGCGACCTCGGAGTCGCATACCTCGTGACCGAGTGCTCAGTGATCGCGTTCACCACCATCAGCGTAGGGTCGCCGATCCCGGCTCGTGGGCCGGGAGGCAGACCACTGTGCAGATGTAGGAATGCGTTGGCGATGGATGAAGACCCTGCCGGGGGGGAGAAATACGTTTGCGCATGCGCTTCGTCCCGTATGAGCGGCTTACCGCATCTGTAGCGCAAGGTTGCGTCTTTCAGGAAACTCCCCGTTGCGGGAGTAGATCGGGCACAGCGCCGATCGCGCGCTCGTCATGCGTAGTTACAGCGACCACGCGTGAATGCTTTGCGCTCAGCGCCTGCGGAGCAAACACCCGGCCGCCAACGAAAGCGCTAGCACCGCATAAACACCGAACAAGGCCTTGCCCGAAAGCCGCTTTTCGAATCCCGGTGTGAAGCGCTTGGGCACAACGTGGTAGTCCGTGACGTAGGCAACCGTTGCGGTAGCCGCACCGGCTAGCAACGCACGCTGCACGGAAGGTGTTCTACCGCGTGGCATGAACAGTTCATGCATGCCTGCCCACGCGGTTACCGCCACTGCATTGATGCCGGCCCCGGCTGCGGTATGGCGGGCATCCAATTCCTCGGTGGCTGCGGCTTTCTCGCCCCAAAGAATATGGCTTACCGCATTGATGGGCGCTACGGCGGAGCCACCTTCCAATTTGCCGAGTAGCGCGACGGTAGCCGTGGTCGTGACGGCGGTCAACGCGCCGGTGGTCAGTGTATCCTTTGTCCAGGTTCCCATGTGCATTTTAATTCGTGTGGTCGGGTAAGAAGCGTGCAATGATCGCGCCCATATCGCATGGCACGCGCGATTAGGTGTTCGCAGGTCGAGCTCTGCTTGGATCACAACAAAACAGCAACCCCTCCTTTCGGAAGGGTTGCTGTTGAAAGCATGCACGGACTGACGGGTGCGGGCAGCTTGGGAGAGTAATGAGACGTGCTGGTCTTATGCTTCGATCTTCTCGAAGGTCTTGCGCAGTTGCTTGATGCGTTCCACGTTGCCCTGTACTTCAGCGCGCTGGTTGGCGGCCAGCATGCGGGTGCCCGACTGCAGGTCGTCCTTCTTCAACACTTCGTCGTAGCGCATCAGGAGGTAGCCTTCTCCGCGTTCGCACTCGGCAAGCATGTTGGTGTTGTGGCTCTTGCTCAACGCATCGCGCAGGTCCATCCATGCGCGATGCATATCGCCTTTGATGGTTCCACCATCGCGGTGTTCGGCTTCTGGATCCAGCTTGCGCAGTTCTGCATCCACAGCACTTTCCAGTGCTTCGCGCTCCTGGGCGAAGGCCATCAGCAGCGACTTCACACCGTTGTCCTCCACCCGGTCGGCGGCCTCCATGTATCCTTTGCGGCTGTCCACGAGCAGGTCGTGGATGTTCTCCAAGTTGTTTACGTCCGTCGTGTTCTCCATCAGTGCATGTATTTGTGATCGGTATACCTGGCCCAGAAGCCGACCGGGTGATGGCTTTCGTTCAAGGTCTACAGCGTTCCGATCGCTGCGGCGCTTTGCAGGTCGCGGGTGCTGTTCGCTTGCACAATGGAGTTCGAGCACGGATCATGCCGTGCGTATAGCGGTGCTTGGGGCGAGCGGGGGTGGCGCGTCCGGTGTGCAGCGATCACCTCACTACGAGGAAAGCATTCATCAACTTCCGCACATGGCACATGGCACACCGCGATCGGAGAGCGTCTGGTTCCGCTACGCTCCCGCGCTTCCGACCGCCTGCCGCCATAGCGGCATGGAGCATGGGACACAGGTGCTAAGCGCCAACAATTCTGTTGGCGATAACGAATAACTGTTGAACCCATGGAAAAGACGAATGAGACTGCTACGCTCGACCACAAGAGCGCAAGTGCCGAGGCCGCCAATGTGGTGGAGGTGGCGATCGGATCACCCCAGCACAGTACATTGGTGAGCGCCGTGAAGGCCGCTGATCTGGTGGAAACGCTTAAGGGAAAAGGACCGTTCACGGTCTTCGCACCCACGAACAAAGCGTTCGAAAAATTGCCCAGCGGTGCGCTGGACAAACTGTTGAAGCCGGAGTCCAAAAAGGACTTGTCAGGCTTGCTCACCTACCACGCGGTGGCCGGTGAGATGGACGCCCAGACGCTATCCGCAGCCATCAAGACCGGCAACGGCAAGACCTCGCTCACTACGGTGAACGGGGCCAAGCTCACAGCCGCTTTGGAAGGCGATAAGGTGGTGATCACCGATGCCAAAGGCGGAAAGGCCACGGTGACCAACACCGACCTGAAAGCAGGTAATGGTGTGGTACACGTGATCGACAGTGTGCTGATGCCCTGATCCCCGAAGGCCTTGACCCGACCAGTGGTCGCCCCGTACATGCGTGGCGGCCACTGTGTTGGATGGCCAGCTGATCCAGAACCTATCCGACGCGCCTTTCACACGTTGGCGCACTTTACCTCTAATACGATCAACAAACAGAAACACATGAACAAGATGATCTTTACCGCGGGCCTCGTGCTCGCAAGTACCCTTTCGTTCGCCCAAAGCAAGGATGTCGTGGACATCGCCATCGGCTCGAAGGACCACACCACGTTGGTGACCGCCGTGAAAGCCGCCGACCTGGTGGAAACCCTGAAGGGCAAAGGACCCTTCACCGTGTTCGCACCAACGAACGCCGCGTTCGACAAGTTGCCGAAAGGCACCGTTGATGGCCTTTTGAAGCCCGATTCGAAGAAGGCGCTTTCAGGCATCCTGACCTATCACGTGGTAGCGGGCGACCTGGATGCTGCTGCTGTGATG
>JANNYL010000277.1:0-4914 GCA_031410075.1 Flavobacteriales bacterium | reverse complement strand
AACAGGTGAAAGCAACCGCCTTCAGTGATGCCCAGCTCGAGTGTGTCGCCATTTCCACCCTCAACGTTCAAGCGCTTCTCCGCACTACCGAACAACGATCTGAAAACAACCTCATCCATGGTGGTGAAGTATGTAGTTTCGAAGTAAGGCTGAGCTCTCGACTTCCTCATTCGAACTTGCTCATTTGGACCGAAGCGCAGAAAGATGGAGTCGGTAACGACCATTGCATTCGTGTCCGAGCATGAGTTCGAAATGGCACCTTCCCATTGGCCCATGATCCAGATATCATGATCGTTCAATGAGGAACATGCACTTTGAATGAATACAAGCGATCCCGCGACAAGGCCAAGGAGCGAGATGGTGAAACCGTGGACGATGAGGCGGGCATGGTGTGGGTGTTGCGGATCGAAGTTGGGCGCTTTCGTCAGCCACTCATTCATCCTTCCACTTGTTCGTTAGTTGATCGTAATCCCAGAAAATAGTTCCGTAGGACGGCCCACAGTATCCGACCATGCGATTCATAGTTTCGCCGAGCACCTCATCCTTGACATCATTGTCATCAAGTTCCTTCCAGAGAGCGAAAACGAATTCATGCAGCGGCTTCCCTCTCGCTCCAGTTTCTCGATATCGCAATACGACATCACTCATCTTGTCATAGTAGCTCTGGAAGTTCTCCTTGGTGATTTCAAGGGCCAACTTCCGCAACTCGGACGTAGCTGCTTCGAAGCTCAGGCCTCTTGTGCCAAGTCTTGGATCAAGGATCATCGGGGTTCTACCTTTTCAATATGCCAAGTTCGATCAATTCCTGCCGATAGAAATTCATCGTCTGAGCATTCGGATAGAGGAACTCCAAGTAAGCCTGCCATTGCGGATCGTCCTTCACGTTGATGTAAGGCTTCCGCGTGGGGCACTCGCTTGAGTAGAACGTTCGCAGCACTTCCTCAAGTCCTTTTGCATCGGAGACGTAGATGTAATCGAGCCGCTCGTTCTTGTGCGTAAAGCTCCCCACAAAGACCGCCTTGCAATGCTGCTGGATCATGGCCAGGCGCTTGTCGCTGATATCGCTCAGTGAATCCATCTGCACAGCGTCAGGAAGTCCCGAGTGGGCTGGTTGGGATGGATAGCTCACGCCCGTTACTATCAGCTTGGGATAGTCAGCTCTTGGGGAGTCCGCCTTCAGTGCCATATTAAGAATGATTGATCCAAGCGAACCATCATAGTCGGCCAAGTAGGTCCACCACAGCTCGTTCTTAGCCGTTATAGAAGGACTGGGTGATTGCGCATGACCACAACTTGTGACCATCAACGCAAGCAAGGCCAAGCAGTGAGGATAGACGCTCGCCAACGACATCCGGAAGACCCTTGTGTTGTCCATGGTGGTCGCCAATCAAGTCACCAAATCTTCTGGTAGCATTGATCCATGTCGTAGTTCAGCATCAAGCGTATATCCCGTGTCATAGTCACATCGATCGGTAGTTCATTCCCTGCCATTCCAAACTCGTAGGGGTACTTCAGTTGGACAACCTTGCGGAGTCCTTCCATTTCAACGGTGTAGGTTCCACGTCCATAAAATCCACTCGTAAAAGCACCGCTTGGCATCAGGACTAAAGTGTCTGGCCCATCCGGTACTTCGGCAATTGGGGCACCATAGTTTGTGTTCGTGTAGCCGCCGACAATTGACGATTCCGAAACCGACCAAACGCTTGTCCAAAACCACAAGCCGACAGCCAATACCGAGAGCAAGAGAATGAGCACTTTGCGGTTCATTGTGTTTGGGAATTTCGCACTAGGGACAGTAGCGGAAAGCCCGGAGCCGCCTCGGCGAGGCTTCGCGAATGGCCCTAAGGCGAGCGAGATGGTGAAACCGTGGACGATGAGGCGGGGCATGGTATGGGTTCGCTGATTTCAGTTCAATGAAACTCGGCAACAACCTGGATCAAGCCAACGATGTGTTTGTTGAACTCAGGCAAATCTTCGGCGGGAACCCAAAGCTCGTTGTGCTCGCGCCCACCAACGTTCTGCACTTCGAATCGCCCGACGTAGTTCTTGTCGACCTCAAAGCGTGTGACGTAACCTGATCCACTGGCGGGCACATTCCATTCCTTGGCGATCTGTGCGGCGTAGCGTTCATTCATTACTGGATAGAAGATGGGCTGCTCAGGAAGTCGAGGCGGGAACTCCTTCCAACCGGACTTCTTGATGAGTTCCAACTCTTTCGGGCCAACCGGCCTGTACAAGGTTACGTTCTCAGACATCGTGTCTCGCTATTGCTGCCTTTGCTCGGCAAAGTTGCGGTCCGGCACCGTATCCGTCGAGCGAGATGGTGAAGCCGTGGACGATGAGGCGGGGCATGGTGAGTTGGTGGATCAAAGTTGGTGTGGATCAAGATTAGCTTGCATCACCAATGGAAGTCCGGAAGGAGCAAACTGTTTGTGATTGGGCCGGTGTGGCACCAGTTCCACCCAAGGCCAACTCCAAAGTCGGCATCGCCTTGGGCAGCTTGGGCAAGGGTGTTATCAATGGCCTCCGCCATCCCGAATCAGGTGACACGAACGGTTGGTACATCTGGTGCGGAGAGCTATCGCCCGCTGACGACTTCTTCTCTCCGCTGCATGTTGAACACCTCGCCGACTACCTCCCAGCCGTGTTGGAGTACTTAGATCTGCCGCCGGGCTATCGGTTCCTCATTGATGGGAACGACCATGAGGATGTGTGGTTCGACCAGACACTACTTGCCGAGTGACGCGAGCGAGATGGTGAAGCCGTGGACGATGAGGCGGGGCATGGTGAGCTTGTTCAAAGGTGGGCGGTTTCGCCTATTCTACATTCGCGGGAAGACCAATGGCACATAAGAGAAAAGGACAACTCACGGCTGTTGCCGAAAGGGCCAAGCACTTGCGACCATTCGGAAAGAAGCAAACAGCTAAACGAGAGCGAAAGGCGGGGAAGAACGTTCCTAAGCGCGATACGTAGGGTCGCTCGCGAACGACATTCGGAAGACGCGGGTGTTATCCATAGAGTTTGGTGTGATTTAAAGATGGCCTCAGGCGTGTTCAAGCAGGCCCAATTCTCACCGCTACGCTACTTGACTTCGTGTCATCAGACGGAGTTTCACATATGCCTTCGTCATCGGATTTTTGAAGCGGTACTTAATGTTCTTTGAATGGCCAACCTTTTCAAGGATCTCTCCCCGCTCAGGCTTGCACAAGGAGGTGAGGTAGTATGTAACACCCTCCCGTGACTTCTCCTGGGCCGTCAATTCAGCAAACTTCAGACTCACGTCGTTCGCCGTGAAGTTGTCAAACTCATCGCGCGTACAAACGCCAGCAGCCCAAAGAACCTCCTCAAAGAACTTGCTCTGCTTCGACGTAATTGTAGCCGTCTGATAAGTCTTGCGAGTCGACTCCGAGACGTCATCAAGTGCTGCTCCCATCGCCTTGTTGAAGTGGGAATTATCCACTGCATAGTGGTCTGCCATAAGGGCTTGCTTCGCGGCGTACTTGCCTAGGAGGTGCGTGTAGTGTGGAAACCCATCTGAGAACTCAACGATGGCATCAATCACATCAGGGTTGAATTTGAATCCGACCTCCTGTGCTCCCTTCTCAAGAATGCCGCTAAGCTCTTGGCGCGACATACGAGGCATCTTTATCTGCTTGAGGCACCGCTCTATCGATGGGTGACTTCCTATGAGGTCATCAACATCATTCGCCACGCCAACAAGAAGAAGGGTAACGTCAGAGTGATTATCGGAAAGACCTTTGATGAGATCGCTAAACTGTTTGATGAGATCTGGATTCTCTATCCGGTCGAACTCGTCGAAGATGAATAGAAGTCGCGCAGAAACAGTGGCCAGAACACGTTCTACGTCGAGCGGTGTTAGGGTTTCTGTGTTCGGGATGAGAAGATTGAGCTGCACCTCGGCAGACCCTTGTTGAGGTTTATAGCCGACGCCCTCTGTCTGGTATCCCAAGCTGACAGATTCCAGAGCCTTCCTCCAGAGGCTCAAAAAGTCCTCGGAAGCTTTACACGTGACCTTGGAAACGGTAATGCCATTTATCCGGTCATTCAGGATGTTAGCAAGAGACGTCTTCCCGACTCCTCTTTCTCCGTACAGAATTGCGTGTTGGCCCTTCTCGAGTATGGCGTCAACGATGCGTGACGCTTCCTTCAGCCTACCAACGAAAAGATCATTCGACTCGATTGGAGCGGATGGTGAAAAGACTTCGCTGAGCTTGACGATTTTAGTGTGATCCATAGTTCCTTCGGGCTGATGAATGTGTTTCGAAAGTTACCGGCGTCTCGCGTGAGCGATTGAAGCGGAAAGCCCGCAAGCGAGGAGGAACGACGAGTGCGGACTTGCAGCGAAAAGCGCGACCCGGCTGAATTTGAGCCGGGGCACGCCCAAACCTTCATCGCACTCATCGCGCCGTGCATCGTTCAATTCAAATTCAAGTACGCGCTCAACCCGTGCAAGCCGCCTTCGCGTCCGTACCCGCTTTCCTTGTAGCCGCCGAAGGGTGAGGTGGGGTCGAACTTGTTGTAGGTGTTGGCCCAGATGACGCCCGCGCGGAGCTTGCTGGTGAGGTTGAAGATCTTGCTGCCTTTGTCCGTCCACACGCCGGCGCTGAGGCCGTAGGGCGTGTTGTTGGCTTTCTGGATCACCTCGTCCACGGTGCGGAAGGTCTGCACGGCGAGCACGGGACCGAAGATCTCCTCCTGCGCGATGCGCGCGCTCTGCGCCACGTTGAGGAAGAGCGTGGGGCGGCACCAGAAGCCTTTGCTGGGCAGTTCGCAGGCGGGCTGGTACATCTCCGCGCCGTCGGCCACGCCCACCTTGAGGTATTTGTTGATGGTGCCGAGCTGCTCCTTGCTGTTGATGGCGCCGATGTCGGTGTTCTTGTCGAGCGGATCGCC
>JANNYL010000276.1:0-3390 GCA_031410075.1 Flavobacteriales bacterium | reverse complement strand
GGCATTCCCTTCAGCAAGATCCACGAGCTCACGCGCATCGACATCTGGTTCCTCAAGCAGATCGAGGACATGATCCTCACCGAAAAAGAGGTAGAGAAATACACGCTCGACACCTTGCCACGCGACCTCTTCTTCGAAGCGAAACAGAAAGGCTATGCCGATCGACAAGTCGCGCATTTGCTCGGCTGCCTCGAAAGCCAGGTGTACAAGAAGCGGAACGAGCTCGGCATCAAACGCGTGTACAAACTGGTGGACACCTGCGCCGGTGAGTTCCCCGCGAAGACGCCCTACTACTACAGCACTTTCGAGGAGGAGAACGAGAGCGTGCGCAGCGACAGGAAGAAGATCGTCGTGCTCGGCAGCGGCCCCAACCGTATCGGCCAGGGCATCGAGTTCGATTACAGTTGCGTACACGGCGTGCTCGCCGCGAAGGAGATGGGCTACGAGACCATCATGATCAACTGCAACCCGGAGACGGTGAGCACGGACTTCGACACGGCGGACAAGCTCTACTTCGAGCCGGTGTTCTGGGAGCACATCTACGACATCATCCTCCACGAAAAGCCCGAAGGTGTGATCGTGCAGCTGGGCGGGCAGACCGCCTTGAAGCTCGCCGAGAAACTGGAGAAGTACGGCATCAAGATCATCGGCACCAGCTTCGCTGCGCTGGACATGGCCGAAGACCGCGAGCGCTTCTCATCGCTCCTGCGCGATCTCGGCATTCCCTATCCCGCCTTCGCTGCGGTGAACAACGCCGAAGAAGCCGTGCGCCTCAGCCGCGATCTCGGCTTCCCGCTGCTGGTGCGCCCCAGCTACGTGCTCGGCGGCCAGAAGATGAAGATTGTGATCAACGAGGAGGAACTCGTGGACCAGGTGCTGGACATCCTGCGCCTGATGCCCGACAACCGCATCCTCATCGATCACTTCCTCGACGGCGCCATCGAAGCGGAAAGCGATTCCATCTGCGACGGCGAGATGGTGCGCATCATCGGCATCATGGAGCACATCGAACCGGCGGGCATCCACAGCGGCGACAGCAACGCCGTGCTGCCTCCCTTCGACCTCAGCGAAAAGGTGATCCAGCAGATCCGCGAGCACACGCACAAGATCGCCCTCGCCCTCAAGACCGTGGGCCTGGTGAACATCCAGTTCGCCGTGAAGGACGAAGTGGTGTACGTGATCGAAGCCAACCCGCGCGCCAGCCGCACCGTGCCCTTCATCGCCAAGGCCTACGGCGAGCCCTACGTGAACTGGGCCACGAAAGTCATGCTCGGCGCCAAGCTGAAGGACTTCCAGTTCAAGCCGCGGCTGGATGGGTACGCGATCAAGGTGCCCGTCTTCAGCTTCGACAAGTTCCCGAACGTGGACAAGAGCCTCGGGCCTGAGATGAAGAGCACCGGCGAGGCGATCTACTTCATCAAGGACTTGAAGGATCCGTTCTTCAGACAGGTGTATGGGGAGAGGTCGATGTATCTGAGTCGGTAGGATGAAAGCTGGAGCTGCCGGAGCGGTTGTTCTATGCATTGTTCTTGGCGCGTGCACGAATCACGTTGAGCAAGAACTTCTGGGAGAAGCAGAATCACAGTTCTGGATATTGGATTCCGTTCAGGGAGGACGTAGGCGCGGCGAGTTTATCAATTTTCATCGGTCGGGGAAATTCGAGAACTACTATCTGGGTCGTGATGATTCACTCTACGCAGTGTATTATGACGATGTGATTCCCTGCATGACATATGACATTGTCGACAATGACTCGATCGTGTTCGCTTGCGATGGTTACCACATAGAGAGCATCGCGAAGGGCAGGATGATTTGGCGCAGTCCCTTAGGTGGGCTATTCCATTTCAGCCAAGCAGTTGAGCATCCCATCGCCAAGTCCGAGTATGGTGTTGAGCAGTTTCACATAGTCAGTGAGCCTGACAGCATCCCATGAAGAGCACCAGCCAGCGATCTACGATCAAGCACCTGAAGGAGCAGTCAGCCCCGTACATTGATGCGGGGTTCTTCCGGCAGGTGTATGGGGAGAGGAGCATGTACTTGAGCAGGTAGGATTAGCCTATGCCAATTAGCAGCATCATACTTCTCCCTGTGATGGCATTGAGCGGCGCATGGATGCTCTTTGTCAGCGCCCGCGACATGTCCCGGTTGGACCCGAAGGAACGGGCATCTGGCTTCCAGTTACTGAACGGAACTGCCACTGCGGCGGCAAGGCAGGTATACGTACGGTTCATAAAACGCGCGCTCATGGTTTTCGCGGGTTGGTTCCTGCTCGGGATCGTTTCAATGCTCTTTGCAAAATGAAGAGCACCGGCGAGGCCATCTATTTCATCAAGGACCTGAAGGAAGAGCCTGCCCCGCACTTTGATGCGGGGTTCTTCCAGCAGGTGTACGGGGAACGCTCGATGTACCTAAGCAGGTAGGTTTCGCCTCGTTCGCTTGATGGAGAAGCCCAAGACATATCGATCTCCTGACAACGTAGCCGGTGTCATCGTTATAGGCTTGTTGGCTCTGCTCTGGATGCTGTCCCCGTTCTATCAGGGGCCGCTTGAGCACCATGATCTGGTTGAATTCAAAGGAGTCGTTTCATCTGCACCACGCGTGGAGCGCTCAGGGAAGACAGGTAGTACGGTCCGTGTCGATCTGGAAGGCGTCGCAAGTACTTTCAGTTTGAATACCTATGCACACAGCGCCTTGCGGCCAGGATTCGTGACCGCGGTGGACGTAGGAGATACGGTGATCTTGGGTGTCAAGAAAGACATGTATGACCGGCGAATTCTCGGCAAGGAGGAATGGAGCATGATAGGAGGGAAGTACATCGAAGTGTTCACGGTTGCGACTCCTTCAGCCTCCTTCGTGACAGTGGACTCATTCAACGCGGTGAAGGGGGATGATCAGCGAATTGGTTGGGTGGTGGGGCCACTCGTACTTGCATACCTTGCCTTCACATGGTTCACCAAACGTCGGTTGAACCTGAGCCGATAGCTACAATGAAGACCACCGCCGAGCGGTCTACTATCAAGGACCTGAAGGAGGAGACTGCCCCGCACTTTGATGCGGGGTTCTTCAGGCAGGTGTATCGGGAACGCTCGATGTATCTGAGTCGATAACGAGATGGTAACGCTCAATGAGAAGTGGTCGGAGTATCTGAAGTGGCAGCCCGAAACAGGCATGGGCTATCAGATTGCCCAAGTTGAGTTGGAAGATGGAAGGGTCTTTAGCCGCGTCCTGATCCTTGGCGACCAGATCCATGAAGTGGATGAATCGACCACCATTCCGTTCTCTGAAACGGAGGAGATCGTGTCAATCAAGGTGAAAAGTGGGTTGAGCCGATAGTGATGAGGAGATGAAGAGCATGGGGGAAGCGATCTACTTGTCTCGTCCTGAAAAAAG
>JANNYL010000275.1:0-20016 GCA_031410075.1 Flavobacteriales bacterium | reverse complement strand
GCTGGCCGATGACCTGTTCAACTTCTTCCTGATGTGAACCCCAATCGTAGAGCTTGTCGCGCACTTCCTGGTGACATCGCTCTTGGATAGCGCAATAGCGACGTGCCTTGGACAGGGTGGGCGGCAATGAAGCTTCCATTGGAGGTGCCAACCTACAGATCCACGGACCTGGACGTTAATATTGCTCGCACGATGTTCTGGATGTCCCGCCCTAAACCCTCGGTGACCGACACCGACCAAGCTTGGTTGCTCGAGGCCGTGCCGGAACTACTTCGTGTCTTCGGACCGGAACGCCTACTGAGACTGCCCACCTACACTCCGAACACGAAGTATTTCCCGCACGATTTCACCGGAAATGAACGCGATGCGGAATTCGTGCTCGCACACGTATGCAGAAGCATGGATACGCCCAGTTCCGGAATCGACCTCATGTTCTTCGACGATGGCTCCAGGGTATTGGACGACGGCCTGCAGTTCACAACAGCTGACCTTAAAGGTCAGTCTCACGGAGCCGCAGGAACATATTCGGAAAACCCTGCTGGCCGATACAACATCACCATCGACACGAAGACCCTACGGAACGCTCAAAACCTGATCGCCACCGTAGCCCACGAGGTCGCGCACATCAAGCTGCTTGGCGAGGGAAGGCTCGACCATGAAGATCCGCACCATGAGCTTTGGACCGATCTTGCTGTGATCGTGCATGGTTACGGCATCTTCCAAGGCAATTCGGCCTTTTCGTTCAACCAATGGCAGGGCAACTCACACCATGGTTGGTCCACTCGGCGGATCGGCTACTTGCCGTTAGAGGTGATCGGTTTCGCTTTAGCTCTTCTCACCGTGATGAAGAAGGAAGATCCCGATTGGATCCGGTATTTGGCGTCAAGCTTCCTCCCTCACTTCCGGAAGAACCATGAGTACATCCGTGCGAACATGGAGATCGCGGACCAGGCCTTCAGGAACATGACATCAGAACCGCCGGAACCAGAATTCGATGAGGACCGACCACCGCTATAGCGGAACTTCCTTGCCCTCGCTGTCCTGGATCGTGTAATCCAGATACTGGTGAGCGCCCTCGCCAACCACGTTCACTGTCTTCTTCCAACGCCACCACCACTTCATGCGAATACTCGGGAATCCCTTGGTGAAATACGCGGCCAAGAACGGATGCACTTTCAACGTGATGCCGCTCATGTTCTTCTCGCCCAGCAAGTAGTTCAGTGCGTTCTCGATCTCGTCGATCACGAGCACTGGTGCGCTAACCTCGCCGGTTCCGTTGCACGTGGGGCAATTCTCGCTGGTGTCGATCTCTGTTTCCGGACGCACACGTTGGCGCGTCATTTCGAACACACCGAAACGCGTTGGAGGCAGCACATTGTGCTTCGCCTTGTCGTCTTCCATCGCATCCTTCAACTCCTTGTGAAGCAAACGACGGTTCTCCGCTTCGTACAGGTCGATGAAATCCACGCAGATGATGCCGCCCATGTCCCGCAACCGGAGCAGACGCGCGATCTCCCGGGCCGCTTCCAAGTTGGTATCGAGAGCGTTCTTCTCCTGGTCGTGATTCCCTCCTTTGCGACCGCCACTGTTCACGTCGATAACGTGCATGGCTTCGGTCTTCTCGATGATCAGGTAGGCTCCGCTCGGCAGCATGACTTGCTTTCCGAAGGCGTGTTTGATCTGCTTGTTGATGAAGAAGTTGTCGAAGATGTCCAGCTTCCCTGTGTACAGCTTCACGATGTTCTTCTTCTCAGGTGCGGTCTTCTCCAGGGTCTCGCGCACTTCTTCGTACACCACTTCGCTATCCACGTGGATGCTGGTGAAGTCCTTGTTCAACACATCGCGCAGCACGGCACTCGTGCGATCGATCTCGCCCAACAACTTCTTCGGCGGGATCGCGCTTTTCATGTTGCGGAACATCACGTCCCAACGCGATAAAAGCGTCTTCAGGTCAGCCTCGAGGTCTTCGCTCTTCTTGCCTTCCGCATTCGTGCGGATGATCACACCGAAGTTCTTCGGACGGATCGCGTGCATGAGTTCTTTGAGCCGCTTGCGCTCCACTTCGTCGGTCAAGCGGCTGCTGATGCTAACCTTGTTGATGAACGGCACCAACACCATGTAGCGGCCCGCAAGTGTGACTTCCGCAGTAAGACGTGGGCCTTTCGTACTGATCGGTTCCTTGGCGATCTGCACCAGAATGCTCTGGCTCGCGCTCAACACATCACCAAGCTTGCCTTCTTTGTCGATGTCCGCGTCCAACTTCCAATCGTCGAGCAACGATGTGGTTATGTTCCCTTGGACCGCAGCCTTCGTGAATTTGAAACTGTTCTTGTATTGAGGACCCAGATCGAAATAGTGGAGGAAGGCGTCTTTCTCGTGCCCCACATCCACAAATGCCGCATTGAGGCCAGGGGCCACTTTGCGCACCTTGGCCAAATACACATCACCTACGGCAAAGCCTGTATCCGCCCGTTCGCGATGCAACTCCATCAGGAGTTTATCGCGCAGCACAGCTAGCGACACCTGGCCCGCTTGCGAACGAATAATGAGGTCTACGCTCAATTGGATCGATGTAAGAACGCGTGAACGCTTTGCCGCCGAATGACGGATGCGCATGAACGGGACCCGAACGATACTTCGTTCAGGTCAATCCGTTAAGAAAAAACAACCTATCGGTTCTTCTTCTTGTGACGGTTCTTACGAAGGCGCTTTTTGCGCTTGTGGGTGGCCATTTTATGGCGCTTCCTCTTTTTTCCGCAGGGCATGGTTACTTGGTCTTTTTCGTTTTCAGGTCGGTAAGGAAACGATCGGCCCCGTTCAGGAGCGCCGTATCCGTTACCAATGTCTTGTATGTCTCGAGGGCCGCTATGGCCTTGTCTGTACTATCCAGTGTTCCGTAAGCCTGGCCCAAGAAAGCATATGCATCCGGGTAGCCTTTGGGGTCCATACTGATCACTTTCTGGAAGCGCGCCATGGCCTTATCGTACTGGCCGGTCTGCCAGCTGAACAAACCAAGATGGTACTGCGCCTCGATATTGTCGGGTTGCTCTTCCGCGAGTTTCCTCAATTTCAGGATCGTCTCCATAGGCGGGGCTCCATTGCTGAGCTCGGTGATGATCGCGTTCACCTGGGGGTCCTTGCTGGCAGGCGCACTGGCATCTTCCGCATGGGGTGTGGAACCGCTATTGGGGTCCTCGCTCACACGACCACTCATGGCTTCGGCTCCGTTCTCTTCGGCCTTTCCGGATGGGGTGCGGGGCGCGAGTGCCAAGCCCAGCGTGACCGCCACGGCCCCACCGATCATTGCCCAATGCTTGCCCTGCAATGCCATTACTTGTTCACCGTGCTGTTCTTCACCTTATCAACGAACACATCGGCCGGCTTGAAAGCTGGCACGTTGTGCGCGGGTATGATGATCGTGGTGTTCTTCGCCAAGAGGCGACCTGTCTTCTGCGCACGGTGCTTAACGAGGAAAGATCCGAAGCCGCGCAAATGCACGTCCTCTCCAGCACCAAGCTGGATCTTCACCTCTTCCATGAACGCTTCTACCGTGTGCAACACGATACTGCGCTCGATGCCCGTCTGTCTGCTGATCTTGCCTACTAATTCCGCCTTCGTCATGGACCTTCCACCGTTTTGGGGCCGCGAATATAACCGTACGATCGATCGGTGCAACCGCCTTTGAGCCTGTGGGTCAAGATGTTTCGGGTGGCGCACAGGATATCAACCACGGCATTACACAGATGAATTCAATACGGGTTTCCACAGATCACACAGAATTCGCAGATCCTGATGTCGGCACGGGCGCATCTTGGTGCCGTGAAAGACTGGTTCTCGCAAGCGCTTTTACCGTGGTATCGGGCCCATTTTCGTTCGTTGCCGTGGCGCAAAACGCACGACCCCTACAAGATCTGGTTGAGCGAGGTCATCCTTCAACAAACCCGTGTAGACCAAGGACTTGCGTATTGGCAGCGATTCGTGGAACGTTGGCCAACGGTTCAGGAACTTGCCGCAGCCAAGGAAGACGAGGTCCTGAAACTATGGCAAGGCCTTGGCTACTACAGCCGTGCCCGCAACCTGCTTACCGCCGCCAAACAGGTCGTTAACGAACATGGCGGCCAATTTCCTCGAAAGCACAACGAACTGTTGAGCTTGAAGGGGGTGGGCGACTATACGGCTGCTGCGATTGCTTCGATCTGTTTCAGTGAAGCCGAGGCTGTTGTGGACGGCAATGTGTACCGGGTGCTTTCCCGTGTATTCGGCATTGATACTCCGATCGATTCAACCGCCGGCAAAAAGCGATTCAAGGAATTGGCCCAAGAACTGATCGACCCCTCCCAACCGGGGGACCATAACCAAGCCGTTATGGAACTGGGAGCCACGGTATGTACCCCGAAGAACTATACCTGCATGCTTTGCCCTTTGCAGGTCAAATGCGTCGCGTTCGCCACTGGCCGGATCGGATCCTTGCCCGTGAAAGAAGGTGTTTCCAAAACCCGTGATCGCTTCTTCAACTATCTCTATATCCCTTCGGCGAATGGTATCTACCTGCAACAACGCGTTGGAAAGGACATCTGGCAGGGGCTGTTCGAACTACCCTTGATCGAAAGTGGGAAGTCCTCGAGAAAGTCCTCGCTTTTGAAAGCACTCGAAACGGATCATGGTTCTGGGTGGCAAGTGATCACCAGGTCGGATGAAGTTAAACACGTGTTGAGCCACCAGATCATCCACGCGGTGTTCTGGGAGGTGGAGATGCCAAGGAAATTCAAAGTGCCTGTGGAGTGGAAGCTCGTTCCGCACATCCAGCTGGGCAACTACGCTGTACCTCGTTTGATCGAGCGTTGGTTGGAGCAGCAGGCCAGTCGTTGAAAAATAGCCAAGTCCTCACTCCTATCTTCGTTCCCCAATTCAAGACCAATGAGCGGCGTGAACAAAGTGATCCTGATCGGCAACCTCGGCGCCGATCCTGAAATTCGACATCTCCAGAACGGTGTTAGCGTTGCCAACTTCCGCATTGCCACCAGCGAAACCTTCAAGGACAAGAACACCGGTGAGAAGCGAGAGCAGACCGAGTGGCACAGCATTGTGGCTTGGCGCGGCCTGGCAGAGATCACCGAGAAATACCTGAAGAAGGGCAGCAAGGTTTACATCGAAGGAAAACTGCGCACCCGTAAATGGGAGAAGGACGGAGTAGACAGGTACACAACGGAGATCATGGCCGACGAAATGAATTTATTGGACCGCCCCAGTGGCGAGCGCCCGGTCGGTGATCAACCACAGCGGCAAACCGCAGTAGCATCTTCTGGTACGGCAACAGGTGGTGGATCGGACAAGGAAGACCTGGACGACCTACCGTTCTGATCGATCATTTTTTCATCTGATCACGCGATCTTCCGATCGACTGATCCGATAGACCATGCACGGCATCCTACTTTCCTTCGGCAGCATAGACGCGCTCACCATCATTTCGCTGGTGGTGATCGTTTTGTTATTGGGCGTTTCGGCGTGCATGAGCGCGAGCGAGGTGGCTCTCTTTTCCCTCAGCCCGACACAGCTACGGGATCTGAAGGAACGTGGCGGCGCCAGTGGTTCCCGTGTGTTGGATCTTCTGGCCAAACCACGACGATTGCTCGCAACCATTCTCGTGATGAACAACTTCGCGAATGTGGGCATCACTGTTCTGAGCACGATCGCGATGAACGGGTTGTTCGATTTCCACAGCATGCCGGATTACCTGGTATTCACGATACAAGTGGTGGCTGTGACCTTTATCCTCTTGCTCTTCGGCGAAGTGCTGCCCAAGGTTTTCGCCACGAGCAATGCCATGCATGTGGCCCAAACCTTTTCATCGGTGCTCATCGGTCTCAGGGTTTTCTGGACGCCTGTGAACGAAGCGCTCATCCGTAGCACCAATTTCATCGAGAAGCGCTACCGAAAGCGGGGAACACAGAACATAGGCGTGGATGCACTCGGTCATGCCCTGGAACTCACCAAGGATGCCAGCACATCAGTTGAAGAGCAGCGCATTCTGAAAGGCATTGTGAAATTCGGTGCTATCGAGGCACGCCAAGTGATGCGACCGCGCACCGAGATGGTTGCCTTCGACAAGGAACTTCCCTTCAACAGACTCCTGAGCTCGATCATCGAGAGCGGCTTTTCGCGCGTGCCTGTATATGATGATACACTGGACAAGGTCATTGGTGTTCTGCACATCAAGGATGTTGTTCCACACATCGACGCAACAGCGCTCGATTGGCTCACACTGCTGCGCGAACCATATTTCATTCCAGAGAATAAAAAACTCGACGATCTGCTGAAAGAATTCCAGAGCAAGAAAGTCCACTTGGCAGTTGTAGTTGACGAATACGGTGGTACGAGCGGTATTATCACGTTGGAAGATGTGATCGAAGAGATCGTGGGTGACATCACCGATGAGTATGATGATGAGGATCTGATCTACAGTAAGCTCGATGATCGCACATATATATTCGAAGGCAAGGCAGCACTTACCGATATGTACCGCGTTCTTGGGATCGACGGCCAGCTCTTCGAGGACAACAAAGGCGAGAGCGGAACGCTGGGCGGTTTCATCTTGGAACTTACCGGTCACATTCCACAAAAAGGTGAGCAAGTAGCTCTTCACCAATTTCTCTTCACTGTGGAAAGTGCGGACAATAAGCGCGTGCGGCGGGTGAAAGTGCTGATCCGCGATGAAGCCAAAAAAGTAAGCAGGTGAGAGGATCAGGACGTTATGGGATGGCGAGCCGCAGATCGCCAGTTGGCACTATTCTCTTTTTTTGCGCCTCTTCTCTGATCATCGCATGTACGGGATCAACCGTACCAAAACCACGTGGTTATCCGCGATTGGACCAACCCGCCGATTCGTTCGAGCCCTGGACCGGTGCTTGCCCCTTCACTGCGGAAGTACCCACCTACGCCCGCATGACTGTGCGAGCGAATGCTGGAATGGAAGACCTCTCGACTTCTTCTGCTTCAGACACTGTCTGTTGGAGCAGCTTGCGATTCGCGCATCAACGTGCAACGGTTTTCATGACGTACAGGCGGATCAACGGCGACCTCCCCGAACTGATCGATGATGCACATGCGTTCAAGGACAAGCACGAGGCCAAGGCTGCGCGAATACGCAGTGAACGGATCCTGCGCGACACGGCACGAGTGTTCGGAAACCTGTTCGATGTGGATGGTGATGTAGCCAGCCCTATCGTGTTCTATCTCACGGATAGCACGTCGCATTTCCTTTACGGTTCGCTCTATTTCGACACGCGGCCCAACGGGGACTCTCTCCAACCCGCCACGGACCGCATTCGATCGGATATGCGGCATTTCGCCCAGACCGTCAAGTGGCGGTAGTGCGGCCCGTAAGGTGCATCACCTTCAGCAAGGCGGCCAACAACAACAGCGCACCGAATTGGTGAAGCACGCCCAATACAACGGGCACTTGGTACACGAGTGTGAGCACACCTAGAATGAACTGCAGAAGGACCCCAAGCAACAGCCAACGAGGCGCACCGTTCAGCGAACCTTCGCTCCAGTAGCGGTATGCGAAGGACACAAAGGCTATCGCAACGATCCACGCCAGATTGCGGTGAACGAACTGCACGCCTTCTCGATGCTCAACGAAATCCCTCCAAGTGCCGGTATAGGCCAAGGCTTGATCGCTTAGAAAGTTACCGTTCATCAGTGGCCACGTGTTTGCCACGTAGCCAGCGTCAATACCTGCCGTGAACGCGCCGTAGATGATCTGTGCACCGAGGAGTGCCAAAAGCCATCGTGACCATTTCCCCGCCATGCTGCCGTCGCTGCCGAAAGAGCGTGGCTGTCCTTGGAGATCGAACGCGGTCCACAATACAAGCCCGAACACGGTGAACGCAGCGCACAAGTGGATAGCCAATCGGAAGTGGCTCACGCTCACACCTTCGAAGAGCCCACTCTTCACCATGAACCAACCGAGCCCGCCTACGATCGCACCACCGAGCAAGATGAACAAACTGCGACGCATCAACCAACCCTTCAAGAAGCCGCGCCGCCAGAAGATCACGAAGGGCACGATGAACACAATACCGATCAAGCGACCCCAATTGCGGTGAACGTACTCCCAGAAGAAGATCTCTTTGAAGCCCGCGAGATCCAGGTGCTCATTGATCAACGTATACTGCGGAATGCCTTTGTACTTCTCAAAGGCCTGGTTCCATTCCAATTCGTTCATCGGCGGCAGTGCACCCATGATCGGCTTCCATTCCGTGATACTCAACCCACTGCCTGTAAGCCGCGTGATCCCACCAATAGCCACCATGCATGCGATCATTGCACAGCCTGCGAGCAACCAGACCCAAACAGCCTTTTTCGAACGTTCCATTTCCTTCGCGCCGCGAAACTATTCGCCAAGGCCCACAGCGTCTGTCACAGAACAAACAGCACTTGAGACAGTTCGCTCATAAATGGAGATCGGGCTCCACCGGTATCGCAGAATACGGTCCGATCCGATCGTCAACTTCCTTTAACATGCTATTTCACGCCACCGAACGAACATAGGGGCCAAAGCCCCTCTGTGAAAGTCTTTTGGAAGCGTTCGGACTCAGATGCGTAGCAACCGAGACAACAATGCCACTATACTAGGGAGCACCACATCGGGCAAGGTTGCATTCACCTTGGTTTCTTCCGCTTCCGTTTGCCCTTCAGTAGAGCCCGCGCTCAGAACCTGTTTGGTGATACCTACCGCTTGCACCTTGTATTGGCCATCGTGAATGGATTGCACCGCTTGGATCAATTCGGCATCGCTCACCTTGGCTGGATCGTAGGTTACAACCGCATGGTTCGCCTGCTCCGCGCTTTCGAATTGGATCTCCGTACCATTCACTCCAGGGAGCTTGGCCAGTGCGTTCTTGATCGCACCTCCACAGCCCATGCCGCAGGTCATCCCAGTGATACTCAGGTCGGCTGTTGATACCGGCGAGCCACTGGTAATGGCAACCGAACTCTCGGTGCGCGCTACGTTGACCACCGGACTTGGCGTTCCAGACCCGCCACAAGCGATCAACGACAAAATGAACAGCAAGGCGATGGACTTTTTCATGTCTTCAGAATTGCAGTGATCCGAGGATAAGACGCACTGGTACACTATGAGGTTACAAATGTAACCGCCGGAAGGGCCTGGATATCTTCGCCGGCCAAGCTTGGGATGGATGCAGCAACGACGTGACGAATGGTTGAAGTGGGGGTTATTGATCGTTCTCGCACTCATCTGGGGTAGTTCGTTCATCCTTATGAAGCGAGGGCTGTTCCATGAAGGAAGGCCTGTGCTCGGCCCATGGCAGATGGCAACAGCGCGGCTGGCAATAGCCTGGTTATGCTTGAGCCCCCTATTGCTGAAACATGCGCCATTGCTGAAAAAACACTGGTTGCCTTTGCTGGCTACCGGTGTACTTGGTAATGGTATACCCGCATTCCTGTTCGCGGCTGCCCAGACCCGGATCGATAGTTCCCTTAGTGGAATGCTCAACAGTTTGACACCACTGTTCACCCTTTTGGTAGGTGCGGCTTTTTTTGGGAATCGCTTGAGGCTCATCCACCTGATCGGCATTTTGATCGGACTGGTTGGCGCTGCAGGTTTGATCCTGCTCAAAACCAAGGATGGTCTGCCTACTTGGAGCGTCTATGCCCTGTTGCCCATCATTGGCACGGCGTGCTATGGCTGTAGTGCGAACATCGTAAAACGGCACTTGCACATGCTGCCTGCGGCGGCGACGGCCTGTTTGGCGCTCACGTTCGTAGGTCCGATCGGTTTGGTTGGCACATACACCACAGGTATCCCGATCACGGTCGCTTCGGATCCGCAGGGATGGACCTCTCTCGGATTCGTGTCTTTGCTGGCCATCTTCAGCTCGGCTTTGTCCCTTGTCCTTTGGAATGCGCTTTTAAAGCGGACATCCGCCGTGTGGGCCAGCAGTGTGACCTATTTGATGCCCATCGTAGCAATTGGTTGGGGTGTGCTGGACAATGAAGTGTTGTCCTTCGGGCAAATGGCCATGATCCTCGTTGTGCTCAGTGGTGTTTGGTTGGTGAATCGGGCTGAGCGCATGCCGTGAATTCGCATTCAGCAGTTCAGCATCTTTGCCCCGATGTATCTAGGCCAAAAAGTGATCGTAGTGCTGCCCGCTTATCGCGCGGCACTCACCCTGAAGCAGACGTATGATGAGATACCCTTCGACCTGGTGGACGAAGTGGTGCTCGTGGATGACCAAAGCCCGGACAATACAGTGGAAGTCGCCCGGCAATTGGGCATAAAGCACATTGTGGAGCATGGCAAGAACACTGGGTATGGTGGCAACCAGAAAAGCTGTTACGACAAAGCGAAAGAACTAGGCGGTGATATAGTCGTGATGCTCCATCCCGATTATCAATACACGCCGAAATTGCTTGCCAGCATGATCACCTTGATCGGCAATGGAGTTTATCCCGTTGTGTTCGGTTCACGAATTCTTGGGGGTGGTGCACTTCGTGGTGGTATGCCGTTCTACAAGTATGTCTTCAACCGCATGCTAACCCTCGGGCAGAACATATTGATGGGCGAGAAACTGAGCGAGTACCACACCGGTTATCGTGCGTTCAATCGAGCAGTGCTTGATGCGTGCGACTACCAACGTTGCTCCGACGACTTCGTATTCGACAATCAAATGATCGCGCAGATCTTCTGGAACAAATTCGAGATCGCGGAGATCACGTGCCCTACCAAGTATTTCGATGAGGCCAGCTCGATCAACTTCTCCCGAAGCATGACGTATGGACTTGGGGTCGTGAACGTCAGTTTGCGATATTTCCTGGCGCGAACCGGTCTGGCCCGCTGGGAATTGCTCGGAGAACGCAAATAGGCCGCAATCATGCGATCGCTCTCCCCGGTCCGCATCCAGGTAATTATCGTCGTCAGTGCGCTTTTGCTTTTTCTTCCAGGACTTGGATCGGTGCATTTGTTCGATTGGGACGAGATCAACTTCGTGGAGATCGCACGTGAGATGATCTATACAGGCGACTGGTCCCGTCCGCAGATCGAGTTCAAACCCTTCTACGAAAAACCACCGCTGTTCATGTGGATGCAGGCACTTGGCATGAGCGTCTTCGGCGTAGGTGAATTCGCTGCCCGTTTTCCGAATGCGATATGCGGCGCAATTACCCTTCTTGTGCTCTTCCGTATCGGTTCACGCGAACAGGGAAACACATTCGGGCTCCTATGGATGCTTGCCTATGTCGGATCAATTCTTCCGAACCTCTATTTCCGCAGCGGCATCATCGATCCATGGTTCAACCTGTTCATTTTTCTCGGTCTCTATTCGTTCATTCGGTCAGCTCGAGAAGGGTCTTGGCGGTTCGCCATGGCCAGTGGTGGATTATTGGGACTGGCCGTTATGACCAAAGGACCGGCTGCGATCATCATTGTCGGCCTAACGATCTCAGCGTACTGGGCGTTGCGGAAATTCAGCACGTTCTTCCGATGGAAAGACGTGCTCTTGATGCTCCTATCGATGCTCGTGGTGATCTCGCTTTGGTTCGGCTCCGATCTTGTGCGGAACGGACCGGCGTTCACTGAGTCCTTCTTCCAGCGTCAGGTGGCTTTGTTCACCGAAGAAGATGCCGGACACGGTGGCTTTTTTGGTTATCACTTCATTGTCCTTTTGATCGGCTGTTTCCCGGCTTCGATCTTTGCCATACAAGAATTGCTCAAGCCGACAAAAGGCACGGATGTGCAGAATGAAACGCGCCGTTGGATGGTGATCCTCCTATGGGTCGTTCTGATCCTGTTCAGTATCGTAAGTACCAAGATCGTACACTACAGCAGCCTCTGCTACTTCCCGATCACCTACCTGGCCGCAACCCAATTTGAGCGGATCTGGCAAAAAAAGGAAAGCTTCGGGTGGACCCGTTTTGCTCTCGGGACCATAGGGACCGCGATCGCTATTGTTTTCATCATCGTTCCGTTCTTGGGCATGCGTCCGGAACTACTGAAACCTCTATTGGCAAATGACCCTTTCGCAGAGGCCAACTTGGAAGCTCAGGTGCATTGGACAGGCCTTGAAGTTTTCGCCGGAGCTTGGCTCATTGGTATTTTGTTCGTTGCGCATTTCCTTCATTCAAAGAGCCATTTCCGAGCAAGCCTTTTGGCATCCCTTGGCGGAACAATGGTTTTTGTTTCGCTCGGCCTGATGTTGTTCATCAACAATATCGAAGGGTATTCCCAGAGAGCGGCCGTGGATTTCTTCTCTGCTCATGCAGGCGAAAAGTGCTGGTTCATGAATCATGGCTACAAGAGCTACGTTCCATCGTTCTATGGCCGGATGACCGAAGCAAAGCCCGACGACGAAACGCTTATCCGTGGGGTCATTGACCGGCCTGTATACCTGTGTTCCAAAGTCACTTCTGTTGAGCAGGTGGTGGGTTACAAAACGTTCAAAGAGACAGGACGTGCCAACGGATTCGTTTTTTTCCGGCGAGATCCGTGATGGGTTCGGAAAAGTCACTTAGCTTGGACTTACCAAACTCGATCATCCCATGGCCAAACGTTACTCGCTTTCGATCCTCTTGACCAGTGCATCTTCGCTCCTGTTCGCCCAGGGTGATACGTGTACGAACGCACTGCCTGTTGTCAGTGGTTTCTACCAGGCGGATGGACCGACAACTGGTGACGGTGCCGTAGCCTATGGCTGTGGGGGCGGAGGCCAGAACGGTGATTGGTACATGTACACGCCATCCTTCACTGGCACCATTAATATCACGTCCTGCAATGGCTTCAACAACAATAGCGATGATGATACCTATGTGAAGGTGCTCACCGGTTCCTGTGGTGCGCTGACCTGCGTGGGGTGGAACGATGATATGGGCCAAAACAGTTGCCCCGATTACTTCTTCGCCACGTATTTGGACGTTTCCGTAACGGCAGGTCAGACCTACTATATCGTATGGACCGACATGTTCGATAACGATGATTTTTACTGGAATCTGAGCGAGTGCTACGGTACGGTTTCGGGTGTCACATACGCTGATGCCAACGGCAACGGTGCGCGGGATAGCAGCGAGTTCCAGATGGATGCTGTATTGGAGGTGAACCCCGGAGGCACGTACCGCTATTCGGGTAACGACCCCTACTCCTTCTGTAGCGATAGTGGCAGCTACACCATCACGGTACCGAACCCACCGCTTTATCACACGGTGACACCCGCTTCGCAGAGCTATAGCGTGAATGCCTTGGGCACTTTGGTAACCGGCATGGACTTCGGTTTCCAGCCCATTCCCGGCATCTACGACGGAACAGCGAGCATTTGGGGTTGGAATCCCTGGATCGGCAACAACACGACCTACAACATCAACTACGGCAATATCGGTACGGAGAACATTGATGGAACGGTGATCCTCACATTGGACGCACTAACCTCCTTTGTGAACAGCGTTCCAGCGCCAGATATGGTGAGCGGCCAAACCATCTCGTGGAACGTGGCAAGCCTCGCACCAGGAAGCAGCGGCCAGATCAGCGTAACCTACCACACCGATAGCACCGCGCTCACCACCGACCTGGTCACAGCCATGGTGGTGTTCGACATCACCCTGACCGATGTGGACCCCAGCTCGAACAATGATGACATCTCCGCTCATCCCACCACCTCGTTCGACCCGAATGAGAAATTGGTGGATGTGACCAGCATGACATTGGACGAGATCGCTGAGGGGAAGGCGCTGGAGTACACGATCCACTTCCAGAACACAGGCACACAACCTGCGGTGAACATCGTGCTTCGCGACATGCTCGATAGCGACCTTGACCTGAGCTCCTTCGAGATGGTCGGAGCCACGCACAACAACCAGATCTCCTTCAATGGCAATGAGGTGGTGTGGACCTTCCCGAACATCATGCTCCCCGATAGCGGCACGAACCTCGAAGCCAGCCAAGGCGGGGTTCATTTCAAGATAAAGCCCAAAGCCGTCTCCCTTGTTGGAACGCTGTTCGAGAACCGTGGTGATATCTACTTCGACTACAACGAACCTGTGCTGACCAACACCGTGGTAACGGAAGTGGTTTCGCCTGAAAGCATCCTGGAGTTGGCGCGTGCGAATGGAATGCTCGTGTACCCTTCGCCGGGCAATGGCGAAATGCGCCTTTTGTGGGCCAGTGCTTCCGTGCGCAACGCCATCATTGAGGTGATCGATGCCACAGGTCGCATTCTGATCATCAGGTCGGGTGTTCGCTTGAATGAGGGCACGAGCCTGCCTTTGGACCTCACATGGTTGAGCAACGGCAATTATTCCGTACGCGTTCAAAACGAGCTTGTGAACCTGTCCACTGCTGTTTCAGTGCAACATTGATCGGGATCTTCGATCGACCGGAGAGGGGCGCTCATTCAAGCGCCCCTTTCTTTGTCGTATGGAACCGACGGACCTTTCACACCTGATCACGCACTTGGGCGAAGACCGCGAACGCGGTTTCGATGCTGTGATCCCGCCCATTGTCCAGAGCGGGAACTTCTGTTACCCAACGGTTGCTGCGATGCGCGACACCGTGCAACACGAGTTCGAGAAGCCTTTGTACTCGCGCGGTTACAACCCCACGGTAGCTATTGTTCGGCAGAAACTCGCAGCGTTGGAAAAAGCCGAAGACGCGCTCTTGTTCAGTAGTGGCAGTGCAGCGATCGCGGCAGCAGTGATCAGCTTCGTGAAGGCTGGTGATCACATCGTATGCGTTCACAAACCGTACAGCTGGACGAAGAAATTGCTGAACGAACTCTTGGCGCGTTTCGGGGTGGAAACCACATTTGTTGATGGGACCGACGCGGAGAATTACAGGAAAGCATGCAAGCCGAACACGACCTTTTTCATCACTGAGAGCCCGAATTCGCTCACGTTCGAACTACAAGACCTGCGAGCTGTGGCATCCATTGCCAAAGAGCGTAACATCATTTCGCTTTGCGACAACAGTTACAACAGCCCCCTGTTCCAGAACCCTATCGACTTCGGTATCGATCTCGTTGCCCACAGCGGAACGAAATATCTGAACGGCCATAGCGATGTGGTATGCGGCGTGCTCGCTGGAAGCCAAGCGCACATGCGCCAAGTGATGAGCAAAGAGTTCATGACGCTCGGTGCAGCGCCCTCACCGCACGATGCCTGGTTGTTGATGCGAGGTCTTCGCACACTTGAGTTGCGCGTTAACCGCAGCGCGGACAATGCGGAGAAAGTCGCGCACTTCCTGGAAGCACATCCGAAGGTGAAGCGCGTGCACTGGCCATTCCTGGAAAGTCATCCGCAATATGCGCTTGCCAAAAAACAGATGAAGCGTTGTGGTGGTTTGATCACGATCGAACTGGATGCTTCTGACGAAGCTGCGGTGGAACGCTTTTGCGATGCTTCGAAACGCTTCCTCATTGCCGTTAGCTGGGGTGGTTTCGAAAGCCTGCAATGGCCTGTGTGCGCCCTAAAAGGCCCGAGCGGTTACTATACGGACCTGCCGTTCACCATGGTACGATTGTACATCGGAATTGAGGAAGCGGACCTGCTCATCGAAGACCTTGACCAAGCACTGGCCCGGATGTGAAGCGCACACCCGGGCCAGCTTTGCTCGGTCGATGGTCAGAAGTTGGCGCGCAAGCTTACTGTGAAGTTGCGGCCGGGCGCACTGGTGCCGCTCGCGAAGACCCTGTAGAAATCGTCGTTGATGTTCTCCAGCGCCATTTGTAACGAAAGGTTCTTGGTGAACGCATAGGAACCACGAGCGTTCAACGTGTACCAACTCGGCACGCCAACAGGAGTGGAATACGAAAGATTGTCTTCGCTGCCTTCAGTTTGGTTCGCATCCCGTAGGCGCTTCCAGCCGTTGTACACAACGTACGCTTCCATGCGCAATTTCTTCGCTTCGTACTCGAGGCCTGTGCGACCATATACTGGAGGAATATGGTCCAACGGGTAGTCGATGCTGTCTGTCTTGATGCGCGCATAGGTGTACGTGACACCACTACGGAATGTGAAGTGATCATCGAAGTGCGCGGTGAACTGGCCTGAACCTCCATAGAGATAGGCTTCTTTCTTGTTCGAGAGCGACACGACTTTGTTCATGCCACCATCGAAGTCCACGCTGTCCTGCCCATTGAACTGGAAGTCACTGACAGTGATCGCGTTCGAATACAGGGTGTAAAAACCATTGATGTCGAACGTAATGCGCTTATCGAAGGTCTTGCTCATCGCGATCTCGAAGTTGGTGGTCGATTCCGGCTTGAGGTTGGTGTTGGGAACGATCAGAATGCCATCTGCGGATTCGAACACCTTTCCCATGTCATCCACGTTCGGCGCCCGGAATCCTGTGCTGGCCAATAGACTCAACCGCCAGTCGTGGCCGGGTAAGAACATGGCCCCTGCGCGCCAGGTGAGCGCCCCGTTGCTTTGTTTGTACGTTCCGTCGATAACACTGAAGGCCTCCGGATCCTTGAAGATCGCTTGCAACCGCACTTGCGTGAACCGCAGCCCTTCGCTAACAACGAATTTCGGCGATACCTCCAACGTATGGCTCACGTACGCAGCGATGGAAGACATTCTGCTTCCACCGGTCGGATAACGCGAAGGGCGATACGTGACTTCTCCCGAATTGATATCCGTGGTGGTCGCTGAGCTTTTCACATCATTGTTGCTGTACTCGGCCCCATATCGGAATTCGTTCTTCCCGCTCTTCTTTTCCAGGTCGGCGTTGATCGCGAGAACACCCACTTTTTCAACGTTCCGGCCGATCGTGGTCTTCGTGAACCTCCGATCGTTCCTGCTTTGTTCAATGTTCTGATAGGAGGGCGTAATGCGGGCCTTGTCAAAGAGCCCTGATGTGCGCTCCAACTCCAAGGTGTACGCGGCCAACAAGCGTTTCTGCGGCCCATAATACCATTCGGAGCGTGACGGCTTGATAGAGCCATCCGCATTGTACGAGAACAAGGAAGTACGGTCGTAACGAGGAATGTCGGACGAGGTACTGTACTGCAGATTCAACTGATGCACCATGTGCTCACCCGTTCGCAAACGAAGTTTCTCCAACAGGTCCAGTTGCTTGTAAGCCGTGCCCAATTGCAGATTTCTATCCTTGGAGGGCTTTACGACATCAACTCCGTTCTCGCGCACCACTTCGAATTGTGTAGCACCGAGTTCTTCGTTGAACGGTGAACGTGTACTGCCCTGTCGCAGGTCACCGATATCACTTGCTGTGATACTCGTGAAGCTCGCGATCCTCTCGCCTCGGAGTTCAACCCCTACGTGTGCGGTCTTCTCACTGGAAGCGGTTCCATAGCGGAAGAATCCATCAGCCAGTGTCGCCTTGCCTCCGACAGGTTTGAACTTGGGTGACCGTGTGATCATGTGGATGGTCCCACCCAATGCATCGCTTCCATAAGCCACAGAGTTCGGGCCGCTCACGACCTCAACACGTTCCAACATGCTTTGATCCACGGTGATGATATCCTGCATGTGCCCCGCTCGATAGATGGCGTTGTTCATGCGAACACCGTCTACCACCAGGAGAATGCGGTTCGCTTCGAAGCCACGGATGATGGGGCTTCCTCCACCGAGCTGGCTTTTCTGCACGAAGACGGCGCCCGTGTTCTGCAAAAGTTCAGCAGTGGTTGGTTGATCCATGAAACGGATGTCACGCGCCTTGATCACGTCGATCCTTTCCGGCACATCGCTTCGTTTCTCTTCGAACCGGCTGGCGCTAGTGACCACCTGATCGAGCATATTGACGCGGTAATTCAGCAGCACATCAGCACCACTGGCAACTTCAGCCCAGGTGATCGTGCGCTCCTGGTACGACACGTGATCCACAAGGATCGAACCGCAATCCTTCAGTGTTGAAATATCAGCCTGACCTGCTTCGTTGGTGGTCACTTTGATATTGGTCGTTGTGCAAAAGATCTCCGCGTTGGCAACCAGTTCATTGGTGACCTGATCGCGTAATGTGATGGTTTGTGATCGCAGGCCAACAGCAAAAGCACATAGCGCCGCCATCAAGACGAGTGTTCTGTATAACATGAGAAATGTGTGAGGATCGATCAGGAGCGAATACGCTTGGACCATCGACACTGCGACGGAATGAACGGACTTCCCTGCTCCTTATGAAAGGGATCGCCTATAAGTCTCAGGCGGACTTTGGCGGAGTTGGATCGAGGGGATCAACGATCCGGCCTTTCACGAAGATCAAAGGCGGAAAACTGCGATCCGCAACACGAACTTCAATCGCAATAGCAGGAATTCGCTCGCAAAATGGCGCCCATGATCCAACAATTCGTGATCGCTGCTCCTTCGCTCCATGCTTGCTCTGTTCAGCTTGTCTCAACAAGTCGTCCAGTGTCGCCAGAACTTGGGTTTCACGATCATCACGTATCGCATGGATGATGATGTAGCCATCAGCTGTTCGTTCTACACGAACCAGATCATACCGGAAACCATCCCATTCCATTTCCTTTCCACCATCCTGGAGATCAACACGCGCATATTCGGCGAGCGTGAACCGGAATTCCGACAAGTCCCGCACAGGAAGTTCGGCCAGCAAGCGATCCTTCATTTCTTGACGAGCGGCGCTCAGCTGAAACTGGTGAACAGGCCACACACTGAGCTGAGCAAGGATCGAGACAAGCACAAAACAACTGCTACACACTGCCAACCATGAGGTTGAACGCGATGTAATAGAGCTTGTGCACTGCATCAGGCGAAGATCTACTTCTTCCGGAAAAATACGCGAATTGGAACTCCCGTAAAGTTGAAATGGGAGCGCAGCTTGTTCTCCAGGAAACGTGCGTAGCTCTCCTTGATGTACTGGGGATAATTGGCGAAGAAGGCGAACGCTGGAACCTTACCCGGTAATTGGGTCACATACTTGATCCGGATGCTGCGCTGCTTCTCTATGGGCGGCGGTTGGTGCTCAATCTCCGGGAGCATGATATCGTTGAGCTTGCTGGTGGAGATGCGCTGCGATCGGTTCTTGTACACTTCGATCGCGAGTTCCATGGCCTTGTGGATCCGCTGCTTTTCCACCACCGAAGTGAACACGACAGGCACGTCTTTGAACGGGGCCAACTTCCTGCGCACTTCCTCCTCGTATGCTTTCGATGTCATGGTATCCTTCTCCATGAGGTCCCATTTGTTCACCACGATCACCACGCCCTTGCCATTTTTCTCGATCATTGAGAAAATGTGCTGGTCCTGGTGCTGGATGCCATCTCGCGCATCGATCAACATCAGGCAGACATCACAATCTTCGATCGCACGCACGCTGCGTAACACACTGAAGAATTCAATGTCCTCATCCACTTTGGCCTTCTTTCGGATGCCAGCCGTATCCAAGAGCACCACATCAAAGCCGAAGGCGTTGAACTGGGTGTTCACCGGATCACGAGTGGTTCCAGCAATGGGTGTAACGATGTTCTGCTCCTTGCCGATCAGTGTGTTCACCAAGGAACTCTTGCCCACATTGGGCTTGCCCACAATGGCGATGCGCGGTAAATTGTCTTCGACCTCTTCGGTGGGTTTGGTGAATGTCTTGACGAGATCGTCGAGGAGTTCGCCAGTACCAGCCCCACTGGCAGAACTGATGCAATAGACTTCGCCAAGACCGAATTGGTAGAACTCCGCCGCGTAAACGGCTTTGTCCCCCGTGTCCACTTTGTTGGCCACCAGGATCACGGGCTTCTTCGCTTTACGTAGCATGTTCGCCACGGCCTGATCCATACCTGTAATACCATGCTGGGTATCCACCATGAAGAGGATGCTGTCCGCTTCGTCAATGGCGAGCTTCACCTGCTTGACGATCTCCGCTTCGAAGATGTCATCGCTACCGGTCACATACCCTCCTGTGTCAATGATGCTGAAGTGGTGGCCGTTCCATTCGGCCTTGCCGTAATGGCGATCACGGGTGGTTCCGGAAGTGGGGTCCACAATGGCCTCTCGCCTCTCCACCAACCGATTGAAGAAAGTGCTCTTGCCCACATTGGG
>JANNYL010000274.1:0-13845 GCA_031410075.1 Flavobacteriales bacterium | reverse complement strand
CGCGTAGGTAGGTCAGTTCCAGCATGGGTCTTTCGCTCGTGGCTCGGTATTTCTTTCTGGTCGCGAAGGTAGGAGGGGGGCGAGAGCGATACAGTGAACAGGATCGCCAATGATTCCCAATGTTGAAACGGTCCAGGTCTCAGTCCAAAGACTTATGTAGCAACTCCTCAAGGCCACTTCTTTCCGGTCCCTCGGGCAAATGATATTCCCTGCGCACGGTGAGGTTGACGACGATCCCGAGATCCTTCATCACGCCGATCGCGTACTTGCCGCCTCTGGCATAAACGAACCCCAAATACTTGAGATCCGGAAGGTTTGCATGACCATGCTCGATCGGATCCGATCCGCTCATTAGTCGGGCCAAGGGCTCCAACTCCGCTCCACAAATGCCAACGGATAAGGCCTTCGTTCGATCCAGTCGCCAGGCTGCAGATTCCGCCCATGAAGTGGTGCGATCCCCAACAGGTAGCTCCTTGAAAATGCGGACACTGTCGATCTGTTGGCATTGCACCGACAAGGGCGCGAGTGTGAAGAGCGCCAAATTCAATACGCGATTCATATCACTGAACGGATCAGGTCCAAAACCTCATCTGGCGCTTGCGCGTGCACCCAATGCCCCGCGAATTCCACCGTTTCGATCCGGCTGTTGGGGAATTGTTCCATGATCGCGGGCACATCGGCACGTGTGATGTAATCGCTCTGCCCACCCCGAACAAAGAGTGTGGGTACGCGGATCGTTTCCGCAGGAGCAGCAGCGAGAATGTCGCGGATGTCACGCGCTATCACCGGTACGTTGAATCGCCAGGACAACACCGGGCTGGACCCGGTGTCAGGCGTTTCCCAATAAAGACTCTTCAACAGGAATTGTTGCACCCCAGGCTCTGGGATGGACTTCGCCAGATGGGCTTCCACTTCTTTGCGTGTGGTCTTGTTCGATACATCGCTGGTGAGCAAGGCTTCGATTATCGGCGCCTGGTTGCTCAATGGGTATTCACGCGGTCCCATGTCCACACTCACAAGGTGCTTCACCAATGAAGGCCAGCGGTGCGCGAAGTACATCGCCGTTTTCGCCCCCATGCTGTGGCCTACCAAAACAATGTCGCGAAGTCCGAGGCTTGTCACCAGGCGATGCACATCCTCGGCCATCAGCTCGTACGTAACTCGATCGGTATGGGGCGAACGACCATGATCACGTTGATCCACGAGTATCACATCGTTTCGCTCGCTCAGTTCTTTGCCAACACTTCCCCAATTATCGCTACTGCCGAACAGGCCGTGAAGGATGACGATGGGTTGGCCGGATCCAATGCGGCGATGATACAATTCAACACTCATCGCAATTCCCGCAAGTAGAGGCCAACCGTGTTCTGCATGCCGTAGGTAAGCGCATCGCAAACCAGCGCATGTCCAATGCTTACTTCCAACAGGCCTGGCACGTTCGCTTTGAAGTAGGCCAGGTTTTTCAGGTCGAGGTCATGGCCAGCATTCAGGCCGAGACCTAGCGCGTTCGCATGCACTGCGGCTGCGGTGAACGGGGCAATAGCAGCTGATCGGTCCTGGTGGTAGTGATCCGCATATGGTTCGGTATAAAGTTCGATCCTATCGGTACCGGTCTCTGCTGCGTGCTTGATCAGTTCTGTATCAGTGCCCATGAACAAGCTGGTTCGAATGCCAGCTTTCCTGAAACGATCTAACACTTCCTTCAGTTCGGCCCTATGCTTTTTTGTGTCCCAGCCTGCATTGCTTGTGAGCACTCCCGGCGGGTCGGGTACCAATGTGACTTGCTCCGGACATACCTCCAGAACCAATGAGATGAAGTCGTCGCTGGGGTAGCCTTCGATGTTGAATTCGGTTTTGAGCACCCTCTTCAATTCCCGAACATCGCTACGTCTGATGTGCCGCTCATCGGGTCGGGGATGAACGGTGATGCCCTGTGCGCCGAAGCCTTCGATCGCCTGCGCCCAAGCAACCACATCCGGGTTGTTCGCACCGCGCGCATTGCGCAATGTGGCCAGTTTGTTCACGTTCACGCTCAACTTGGTCATCGTTCACTTCCCTTTAGCTTCGCCGCCGCCAAAAGTAGACGCGCAGGTCCGGGTTGTTAACCGGCCTGCCATTTGCTCAGGTTACAACGCATGCATGCCTTAGACCTCATCACTGACGATATTCCACCGCTGAAGGCATCCGATCCTGTGGGTCGTGCGCTCGATTGGATGGAAGAGTTCAAAGTGTCGCACCTGCCTGTGGTAGAGGGTGAGACTTTGATCGGACTTGTAAAGGACGATGACCTTGTGGACGGCAACAATGCACGCGCTACCGTTGGTGAATTGATGGAACGGACAGAAGTGCCGTTCGTGCGTGATCGCCAGCACATTTACGACGTAATGAAACTCTTCGTGGAGCGTGGACTCACCGTGGTTCCTGTGCTGGATATGACCGGTAAGTACCTCGGCGCCATCAACGAGCATGAAGCTTTGAAAAGGTTGAGCGAAGTGGCCAATGTGCGTGAACCGGGTAGCGTGCTGGTGCTTGAAATGAACAGCAACGATTACAGTTTGACCGAGATCGCACGGATCGTGGAAGGCAATGATGCCAAAGTGCTCAGCGTGTATTGCCATGCCTTGACCGACAGCACGCGAATGGAAGTGACGTTGAAGATCAATCGGGAGGATGTGAGTGACATACTTCAGACGTTCGAGCGGTACGAGTATCAGGTGAAGACCACGTACCAGGGCTCCCGTTTCCACGAGGATCTGCGAGGGCGGTACGATGAGCTTATTCGTTTCATCAATCTGTGATCGGGGTAGGATGCGCCTTTTTCGGGGCGTTGTCCTCTTTTTGATCCTTGGTTCCGGCGTTGCGTCATTGGCGCAGGATACCCTGCCGCCACCAGCCTCCGCTTACGATGGCCCTTATGTTATCGCCGGTATCATTATCGAGGGCAATCGCACGACCAAGGAGCGTGTTATCATGCGCGAACTCTTGCTGCAGGAAGGCGATAGCGTGCGAACCAGTGAGCAGTTGTACTACCTCATCGAGAGATGCAGGCAGAACGTCTACAACATGGGGCTCTTCAACAGTGTGAAGATCGAGCCCAGCTACTTGTCACGAAGCAGTGTTTTCCTAACGATAACCCTTACGGAACGATGGTTCTATTGGCCTACACCGATCTTCAAGTACAGTGATCCCAATTTCAACACGTGGTGGCTCACACGCGATTTCCGCCGCGTTTTTTACGGAGCATTCCTCTACAGGTACAACATGCGTGGACGGAATGAAACGCTCTACGCCAAAGTGCAGCTCGGATATGCCAAGGAGTTCGCGTTGCGTTATCGGTTTCCATACATAGACCGCAAACAACGATGGGGCTTGGCGTTCGGTGCAGGTCGTACGCGACAGGACGAGATCACCACGGGTACCATCGGCAACAAGCGTGAGTTCATCACATTGCGCGGCAGAGAGACTCGTGCGGAATGGAAAGGCGATGTGGAAGCCACTTTGCGCCCAGCGTTCGATCTGCGACATGCTTTCCGATTGGCGTACACCAACGCAAATACACTGGATACTGTGGGTATGGCCTATCCCAACTACTTCGTTGATGGATCCAACAGGATCAGTTACTTCACCGTAACGTATAGCTTAATATTCGACAAGCGTGATAACAGGGTTTATCCGCTAAGCGGCTCACAGACCTTGTTAAGGGTCGACCATCATGGTCTGGGAAGGTTGACGAATGACGAAGTTGATCTTACCACCTTCTATGCGGGTTACCTTCGGTCATGGCGACTTGGCGAGCGCTGGAGCGTGGGTGGTAGCGTGAGGGCAAAGGCCAGTGTTGGTCCAAGACTGCCCTATTATTTGCAGCAAGCGCTTGGCTACGATGATTACGTGCGTGGCTACGAGTACTACGTAATTGATGGCGAACACTTTGCCCTGGGGAAGGCCAACGTTTTATGGGCCTTGCTCAAGCCCCACGATTATGCGTTCATGAAGAACGACAATTTCAAGACCCTTTATCTGGCCATCTATCTCAATGCGTTCAGCGATTTCGGTTATGTGCGGGATTCTCGGTATTCGGGGCGAAACCCGTTAGCGAACGAGCTTCAGCAAGGCTATGGCCTGGGCGTGAATGTGGTTACCAGTTATGACCAGGTTATGCGCGTGGAATACGCGATCAATAGCCAGGAAGAACGGGCCTTTTACCTGCATTTTGCCCAACCGTTCTGATAAGCGTAGTTGTATCGACCGGCACGTTATGCATCATTTTAAAAACCAAACAATAATGAGAATAAAACAGATAATTTCCATGACGGTGTCGACAGTTTTCTTACTGTCCTTTAATGGAGGTATAAACGAAATTGAATTTAAGTACCCGAAAACGAAAGATGCAAAATTTACTATGACGACAGACAAGTTTAAAGAATTTAAAGAAGAATGGCGCGGACAGGATTATTATTACATGTGCGAAAACCGCGACAAGAATATTATTTGTTCAGTTCTTTTTTACAAACTGAATAAAGATGAACAAAAATTAATGGTAGAACCTTTTGGAGGTATGATTACACCGGGCATCCCATTCATTTATTTTTCAGACAACTCTAACTTAAAAAAATACGAGACAAATAGTAATGGTTGGGGCCAAATGACAGATGATTTTATGTTTAGGCAAAATGACATATTAGAATTTGAAGAAATAATAACCAAACAAAAACACATGTACGCATATTGTATGTTCGGCAAAGACTTATTCGTAAATGTTCATCTATCAAAAGTTGACTATACAGCGGAAGACTCAACAGCAATGCGACAAATACTTAAGGGATTGAAAAAAGTAAAATGAAAACGACGCGTAACATCACCTAAAAGAAATTGGCTCTTCAGTGGTTAAATGAAGCTTTGTACTTCGAATTAAGTTCAGTAGTAGAGGGAAGTTTTCGTCTCCGAAATCGCCAGCTTCTTGTAGCTGAAAACCGTTGGCTTGTGCACCTGCTACTTTCGGACCCTTAACGGGGCACTCGGTGAAAACCGCAATTGATCAGAAACCATGCGGATAGGGACACACGGTCGTTCGCTTGCGCTTGCTAGCATTCCTTCGGTACACCGCATTCTAGCGGAAATGCGAAAGCAAGGCATGGTTCCGGTCGTTGATCGTGCACTTGCGGTTCAAATGAGCGAGGTCGGCCTCCCGTTGGATATAGCTACTGAAGTATCAGAGAATCCCGCGTTGGCCCAGATCGAGGTGTTCTTCAGTCTTGGCGGTGATGGTACTTTTTTGGACAGTGTTTCCAAAGTAGGAACAACAGGGGTTCCCGTTCTCGGCATCAACTTGGGGCGATTGGGTTTCTTGAGCAGCACACGGGAAGAGGGCACTGCTGAGGCGTTGGCCGCTGTGCGGATGAAGCGCTATACGATCGAAGAACGTGGGTTGTTGGTTCTGGAAGGAGAGGGCTTGCCGGTTCAAGGGCCATATTTCGCATTGAACGAGGTCAGTCTTCACAAACGGGATAGTAGCTCTATGTTGGCGGTTCATGCTTCAGTTGGCGACCGTTTTCTGAATACCTATTGGTCCGATGGATTGATCGTGGCCACACCCACCGGAAGCACGGCCTATTCGCTCAGTTGCGGCGGCCCATTGCTCGACCCGGCCTGCGATGCCATGGTGATCACACCTATCGCCCCGCACAATCTGAACGTGCGCCCTTTCGTAGTGCCCGGTGGAAGTACGATCCATTTGCGGGCCGAAGCTCGAGGGGACAAATACCTCATCAACCTCGATTCGCGCAGCTTTTCCATGGACCGGGCTACCAACTTGCGCGTACGCAGAGCAGACCATCGCGTCCGCTTCATCCAATTGCCGGGTCACGATTTCTTCAATACCCTGCGCGACAAGCTTGCATGGGGTCTTGATGTGCGAACAGGTTCCGCCGGGGTCCAGTGATCGCAACTCTTTGGATCATCCACCCGCTGTGTGATCTTTTAACGGACCCATATGACCCTTCAAGAGCGAGATCGGTAAGTTCGCGCTCGGATCGAACAAGGATCTGGATCTTGCATCGTTCCACAACGGATGTCCAGCAGAATAACCAACACCGAACCTTTTTGCCGAGGCCTTGCCAAGTTTGGCCAAGCCTTGCGTGGGGGCTGTCTTGTTGGGGTTCTAATGACCTTCGCCCCTCCAGCATTGGCACAGGTGAGCGAATTGGGTCTTGGTGGTGGAGTTTCATATTACATCGGCGACATCAACCCTACGCGACACTACCCGGCAAGTCTTAAGCCTGCGGTCGCTGGCTTTTTCAGGTACAATTTCAACCAACATTACTCTGTCCGGTTGCAAGGACTTTATACCAATCTGGAGGCGTACGACAGCGATTCGAACGATACTTTACAACTGTTGCGGAATTTGGGCTTTCGCACCGTTCTCTTTGAAGCAGCCGCAACCGTAGAGATCAACTTCCTGAAATACAGGGGTATTACCAAGGATAGCAAGAACTGGACGCCATACATCTTCTTCGGCATCGCCTATTTCCATATGAACCCACAAGGCCAGTTGGACGATACGTGGTACGACTTGCAGCCCTTAGGTACTGAAGGCCAGGGAAGTACCACTGGTGGTGAACCATATGCGCTCGATGTGTTGGCCATACCGTTTGGCGTGGGCTTCAAGTTCGCACTCACCGATAAGCTCGATCTTGGGGTTGAATGGGGTCTTCGTCGAACATACACCGACTACCTGGACGATGTGAGCGGCACATACGTGGATAATGCCCAGCTGGCCTTTGAAACCGGCCCTCTTACCGCTGCCCTTGCCGACCCCAGCGTTCTCCGGGAAACCGGCCTTAATTCCGGACGTGCCCGGGGCGATACCAATACACGCGATTGGTACCAATACACAGGGGTCAGTCTGTCCATTTTGTTGAACCGGTTCACTGAATGCGATGCCATCTGGGATCGCATGAAGAACAAATAGCCAGTTTCGGCGAACTTCGTGCCCCCTGTGGATACCCCTGCCTCCATTTCAAACCCTTCGATCGCGCTTGCGGACGATCTGCGCGCACGCGTTGATCGGAACCGTGTACCGCAGCATATCGCCATCATCATGGACGGCAATGGTCGTTGGGCGGAAAAGCAAGGAGAATTGCGCGTAGTGGGCCATACGCACGGTGTGCCTAGCGTTCGCGAAACCTTGGTGGCCGCAACCGAATTAGGTGTGAAGTTCCTCACACTATATGCCTTCAGTACAGAGAATTGGAGCCGTCCGCAAGCTGAAGTGGACGCGCTGATGGACCTGCTCGTGCACACATTGATGAGCGAGATGGAGAGCCTGCATGAGAACGGCGTGCGCTTGAACACCATCGGCGATACCGACAGCTTGCCACCAACTTGCAAAGCCACGCTGCTAAAAGCCATTCAGCAGACATCGCACAACGACCGGATCACACTTACGCTTGCGCTCAGCTATAGTTCAAGGTGGGAGATCTTGCGTGCGGTCCGCACCATTGCACAAGACGTGAAAGATGGTCGCATCGCCATGCATGAGGTGAATGATGCCCTTGTCGATAGTCGCTTGAGCACCGCTGGCATGCCAGACCCTGAATTGCTGATCCGTACCAGTGGCGAACAGCGTATCAGCAATTTCCTTTTGTGGCAGATCGCCTACACTGAACTTTGGTTCACACCGGTTCTTTGGCCAGACTTCCGCAAGGAGCATCTCTTTCAGGCTGTGCTCGATTATCAGAACCGTGAACGCCGATTCGGACTTACCAGTGATCAATTGAACCCGTGAAGCGCGCGCTATTCATACTTCTTGCCGTCTTTTCCATCTTCTCCGTAACGGCTCAGAAGATCACGGGTCCTGCTTTGGATTATGCCTTCCCGAAGGAGTATACGATCGGCGGGATAACGGTTAGCGGTTGTGTTCAGAAGGATGCCAACGCCGTGAAATTGTTCAGTGGGTTGCAGGTCGGGGACAAGATCCAAATACCGGGTGATCGGATCGGAAAAGCGATCCAGGCCATCTGGGAACAACGGCTCTTTACGGATGTGCGGATCGATGCCGCGGAGATCCGTGGGACCACCATGTTCCTCCACATCATCGTTCAGGAGAATCCTTCGGTCCGGGGGGTTGGTTTCGGCGGAACAGTAAGCCGTAGTGAAGGCGATAAACTGCGCGAGGAACTCGGCGACCTCAATGGGCGGCAGGTCAATGATCAGCTCATCGCAGGAATTCGCGCAACGATCAAGCGGTATTATGTAGACAAAGGGCATCTCGATGCCGATGTCGATGTTGTGCAGAATGCCGACACGGTGGATCCCAATACCGTGGGTCTCACGCTCAAGGTCGATCCAGGTGCCCGTGTGCGCATCAAGGAGATCGAGTTCCATGGCAATGATCATATCAAGAGCAAACGTTTGCGTCGGGTGCTGAAAGAGACCAAGCGCAAACGTTGGTGGAACGTTTTCGGTAGTAGCAAATTCAAAAGCTCCGATTTCCGGGATGACAAGGAAAAGGTGATCGCCCTGTACAATGAGAAGGGTTATCGCAATGCCAGCATCGTGAGCGATTCCATGTCGCGCGTAGGCAAAAAGAAGATCCGCTTGGATATCATGGTGGATGAAGGCAACCGTTTCTACTTCCGCAACATTGATTTCACCGGCAATACGAAGTACCACTCCGATACGCTCAAAAGCGTGCTGAAGATCAAGCGAGGGGATGTCTACAACAAGAAGCAGTTCGAAAGCCGCCTGTATATGAACCCGAGCGGGGTGGATATCAGTTCGCTGTACATGGATCGGGGCTACTTGAGTTTCTTTCCGGACCCGATCGAGCGGGTGGAAGGTGATAGCATCGATCTGGAGATCCGGATCCGAGAAGGCAAGCAATACCGTATTCGCAACGTGACCATCACGGGCAATACGAAAACGTTCGATCACGTGGTGCGCCGTGAACTGCGGACAAGACCAGGTGATCTTTTCGATCGTAGCGAAGCGATCCGTTCGCAACAACAACTCGTTGGCCTTGGTTTCTTCGACCCGGAGAAAGTGAATGTGACCCCGACCCCGGATCCGAGAACCGGACTTGTGGACCTGAACTACACGGTTGAAGAAAAACCCAGTGATCGTCTTGAACTGAGTGGGGGCTATGGCGCTGGCCGCTTGCTCTTGTCTCTGGGATTGAGCTTTACGAACTTCAGTATGCGGAAGATCTTCGATGGCAAGGCATGGAGCCCGTTGCCTTCCGGAGATGGTCAAACTCTGAATTTGCGCGCACAGACCAACGGGCGCTTCTTCCAGAGCTACAGTGTATCCTTCGTTGAGCCCTGGCTAGGTGGTCGTAAGCCTAATTCGTTGAGCGTATCCGGATATTACACTCGGCAAACCAATGGCCAAACCAGTGATGCGCTCAATGCCGATGGCACTTCTGCTTTTCAGGAATTGGGCATTCTCGGCACTTCGGTAGGCTTGGGCTGGCGTTTGAAATGGCCCGATGATTATTTCTTCTTCAACCTGACCGGTAGCTACCAGCAGTATCGCCTGAACAACTGGAACTCGCTCTTTTCCTTCCGCAATGGCAACAGCAATGTGATCGCCTTGCAGGCCCGTTTCTCGCGTCGCAGCATAGCGGAGCCCTTTTGGATAACACAAGGCAGCGAAGTATCCTTCAGCGTGAAAGCCACCCCACCGTTCTCCGCTTTCCAACCCGATAAGGACTATCGCCTTCTTTCGAGCGCCGAGCAGTATGAATTGGCCGAATTCCACAAATGGAAATTCACCACGCAGTGGTTCACCAAGCTCACACGGAACAAGAACAAACACGACTTCATATTGATGGCCAGGGCCGGATTCGGCTTTCTGGGCCGTTATACCGAGCGTAAGGGCGATTCGCCTTTCGAGAGGTTCTACCTCGGTGGCAGTGGCCTCACGGGCTTTCAATTGGATGGACGCGAGATCATCGCGCTGCGCGGGTATGATGATCTCTCGCTTGCCCCGAGCTTCGGTAGTTTCTTCGTGAACAAGTTCACCGCTGAGCTGCGGTTCCCGGTTTCGCTGAATCCGAGCGCTACCATTTTCGCAACCACCTTCATTGAAGGAGCGAACGCATTCAACGATATCCGGCGTTATGACCCCTTCAAATTGTATCGCAGTGCTGGATTCGGTCTTCGGCTTTTCCTGCCCATGTTCGGGCCCATGGGGCTTGACTACGCATGGCGTTTTGATGATGTGCCTACAGCCCCGAATATGGCCAGGAGCCAGTTCCATTTCACCATTGGCATCGATCTTGGAGAACTCTAAGACAGTGATCGCCTAATTTCGTCGGCTTCATCCATGAACCACCTTATCCTCCGCCTCGCTCTTTGCGCATTCGTGCTTGCACCTGTTGCGGCCAGTGCCCAACGGATCGCTTTCGTGGATACCAAGTACATTCTGGAGCAGATGCCGGATTATGCTGCTGCCCAGCAAGAACTCGATCATCAGAGTTCCCTTTGGCAGAAGGAGATCGATGAGCGTTGGAGCCAGATCAAGCGTATGCGCGATGCCTTCAATGCGGAAGCTGTGCTGCTTACCGAGGATATGAAGGCAGGCCGGTTGGACGAGATCAACAAGAAGGAGAACGAAGCGCGCGAATTGCAGAAGAAGCGTTTCGGTGTGGGTGGCGATCTTTTCAAGAAGCGCCAGGAGCTCATTCAGCCTATTCAGGATCGTATCTACACCGCCGTGAAAGAAGTTGCCGGTACAAGCTACGTTGCTGTTTTCGACATCGGTGGCATCAGTAACAACGTGCTCTACGCCAGCGAGAAATTCGACAAAAGCGATAGCGTGCTGCGTAAACTAGGGATCAAGCCCGGAAAAGACGGAGCTGGCAATGCGGGTAATGTGCGCGGTACGGAAGAGGAGGAGCAACCCGAGGAAAAGCCCAAAGAACCTGAAGGTGGTGGCCGGGATGGTGGTCAGCAGCCCAAGGATGGTGGTCGTGATGAAGGCGGTACCCAACCTGAAAAACCCAAGAACTAAAACCCAATGCCCGATCTTATCAAGGGCCTTTCAACGTGAAGACAACCATGAAGAATTTGTTCATCGCCTTGTGCACCGTGCTCGTGTGTGCAACTGTCGCCAACGCGCAAACCAAGCTCGGTCACATCGATCGCCAGGAGCTTATGCTCAAACATCCAGGACGTCCTGCTGCGGAAGAAAAAATGAAGGCTTTTGCCAAACAGCTCGATGATCGGTTACAGGCCATGGCTGGCGAATACAAGACCAAGCTTGCTGATGTTCAGAGCCGTTTCGAGAAAATGACGCAGACAGAAAAAGAGGCTGCTCAGCGTGAGCTCAGTGAGATGGAACAGCGCATCCAAACCGCACAGGAAAATGCGAAGGAGGATCTTGCCAAGCAAGAACAGGAACTTCTTACACCCATGGTGAAGGATGCTGAAGACGCGATCAAAGCTGTTGGTACCGAGAACAACTTCACGTACATCTTCGACACCAGCATCGGTGCCGTGCTCTTCTACGACCGGGGCGAGGACGTGATGCCCATGGTGAAGAAGAAGATGAACATACCGTAAGTCGCAAGGTCGTGGTGGCGCGTGCGCCTATCGGTATCTTCGACAGTGGCGTCGGTGGTCTCACCGTTGCCGCAGTGATCAAGCAGGCGCTCCCCTCGGAGCGCCTGCTTTATTTTGGTGATGCGGCGCACATACCCTATGGGGATCGTTCGCTCCGCGAGGTTCGTGCATTTAGCGCAGCCATTGTGCGTGCCTTGTTGGCGAAGGGCTGCAAGTTGATAGTCATCGCCTGCAATACCGCTTCGGCGGCCGCGCTTCGCCATGTCCGTGAGGCGTACCCGATGGTTGTTTTTGTGGGTATGGAACCAGCCGTGAAGCCCGCAGCTGAACGATCACGGAGCCACGTGGTGGGCGTGATCGCCACGCAAGCAACATTCCAAGGGGAATTGTTCGAGAGCGTGTTGGAACGGTTCGCTCAGGGTACACGTGTGATCGAACGGCCGTGCCCCGGATTGGTCCAAGCCATCGAAGCGGGCGAATTGGATAGTCCCGGAACGGAACGCATGCTTCGCCGCTGGTTGGAGCCGATGCTCGCCGAAGGCATGGACGAACTTGTGCTCGCGTGTACGCACTATCCCTTGGTCCGCCCGCTGATCGAAAGGATCTGTGGTCCGGAGGTGGAGGTGATCGACCCAGCCCCTGCCGTAGCCCGACAAGTGATGCGTTTGTTGCACGAGCGAGGGCTTGCCGCTTCGGAAGGGAATGGCTCGTTCCAGTCGTTCACCAGCGGGGAACCTGCTCAAATGGTTCCTGTGTTGCGACTTCTGGGCTTGCCCGATGATGGTATAGCGCGCGCTCTTTGGGAGAACGGGGTGCTTACACTTCCTTGAACCAGCCCGCGTACATCAGGTAGTTCTTCGCGATCCGTTCGATCTCGTTCTTCGATAGATTTTCACTTACGGGGCCGAGTGTTTTACCGGGAACTCCAGCAACCAGGCTACCGGGCTCAATTTTCATGTTCTGTGTTACAACCGCACCTGCCGCGATCACACAGCCCTCACCGATCTCGGCATTGTCCATCACGATCGCTCCCATACCAATGAGCACTTTGTCATGTATGGTGCAGCCGTGCACGATCGCATTATGCCCAATGCTCACGTCGTTTCCGATCGTAAGCCCAGCGCGTTCGTAGGTGGCGTGCAGAACACCCCCGTCCTGGATGTTCACCCGATCACCAATGCGGATACTGTGCACATCTCCACGTACCACTGCGTTGTACCAAACACTGCATTGATCGCCCATCACCACATCACCGATCACCACAGCGGTCTCCGCCAAAAAGGGATCACGACCGAATTTTGGCGTGATCCCTTTGAGCGTTCGAATGAGCGCCATGGTTAGTGTTTCTCTTCCGGCGCAGCTTGGGGAGCAGGTAGACCACAGCCCTCCTTCTTGCAGCAATCAGGGAGATTTTCGCGAGCTGCCTTGTCCGGCACCATGCTGTCTGCGGCATAGCCCAGTTTGGTGATCGCCGTGCGGATCTTGTCCACGTTCGTCTTCTTGTGGTCCACTTCCACATAGATCAAGTTCTTCTCAAGATCCAATTCCACGGCTTTCACACCTTTCTCGTAGAGCAGCTCTGTCTCGATCGTCTCTTTGCACATGTCGCACACCGCGTTGGTATGAATGGCCAGTGCTGTTGGGCCGATCTTGCTTTGCGCTAGGAGCGTTGTTGTTGCTAACGTGAACAGAACGAACAGGAAATTCTTCATGGCGTTGGTGGGTGTTGTTTTCTCTTGAAGGTGTGGCGGAAACCACCGTAGATCATCGCTCCTTGGGTGGGTCCCCAGATCATCGACGCGTCAAAGTACGGGCCAAAGGGATCCTCTGGCGCAATGATCTGGCGTGTCTGTGTGCTGCTCGTAAGGTTCTCTCCGCCGAGATAGATCTCCAAATGACCCAGGACACAGGTGATCTGCGCGTTCAACGTGGCATAGGCCGGGGATCGCGACGGAAGGGTGTATTCCGAGGGATTACCTGCTGTGGAAGGAAGGCGTGCTGTACCGAAAATATTGGTGAACACATCGAAACGCCAGTGGTCGTTACGGCTCTCGTATGCCAGGTCAACCAAGCCCCGGTGCATTGGTGTGAATGGCCGTTCGCGCAGCACGCCATCATACGTGGAGCGCACGTCGTACCAACGGTAGCTCACCTTGCCCTGGAGGGTGCGGCTGAGTTCCATTTGAACATCGGCAAGCAAGCTGTTGGCATAACTGCTTCCGTCCAACATGTAGATCGCCAATGTCCGTGGACTTCTGTCCAGATCGGCCACCACCTGATCGGT
>JANNYL010000273.1:0-1585 GCA_031410075.1 Flavobacteriales bacterium | reverse complement strand
TGTTCGCCAACCGCTTGTTCGCGGCCTTCTTCCGGCTCTTCCATGTGATCCCCATCTACCGAAAGAAGGACGTTGCGCCCGGAGAAAAGCCCGATAACGTGCAGGCCTTCGCGCGCTGCCACGGGTACCTGGATGAAGGCGGCACGTTCCTCATCTTCCCAGAAGGCACCAGCCTGTATGAGATCAACCTGCGCGAGATCAAAACCGGGACCGCGCGCATCGCGCTCAGCTACGGCGGAACCGCAGGTCAATTGCGCATCGTGCCGATCGCGCTCGACTATTCCGACGCGATCCAGTTCCGGAGCATGGTGCGCATTTCCATTGAGCCGCCGATCGACGTGTCCGCATATGCGGAGGGATCCTTGCACCAAGAGGAGGAAACCGTGGACCGGCTCACGGCGGATATCCGCATGGCTCTGGCGAAGCACTTGCCCTGGACCACAGGCAAGGATCAGGAGAACCTGCTGATCAAGGCCCACACCTTCTACACGGCCTATGCCGAACCGACCGCCGACCTGCACGAGGACCCCGAACGTTCACTCGCTCTTCGGAAACAGCTTGCGGACGCACTGCACCAACTGCGCATCACCCGTCCAGACCTTTACCAAGAGACCAGCGCACGGCTGCTCGCCTTCTTCGAAGGGTTGCATGCTGACCACCTGACACCAGGCTTCTTCACCGAAACGTTCCGCAAGAGGGCCATGGCCTTGGTGTGTGCTGGCTACGTATTGGAATTGGCGCTGCTGCTCCCTCTGTACCTCTTCGGCTTTGTTACGAACTACTTTCCATACATCCTACCCTCGCTTGTGTTCAAGACACTGCGGATCGAACTCGAATACAAAGCACCGGTGCAGATGATCGTAGGGCTGATCACCTTTCCCCTGTTCTACGGCATGGAGGTATGGGCCTTCCGGCACTTCGCAGACACGCGCGCATGGACCGCGGCCCTCATCCTCTTGGTGTTGCCGGTCGCTGGCTATATCACGCTGTGGTACTGGACCGAGCTCCTGCGCTTCGCGCGGGTACTGCGCTTCTACTTCCGCGTGGATGCGACTCGGAAGCACGCCATGTTGCATGAGCGCGACGCGATCCTCGCCAGCATGGAGGATGCGCGGAGAAGCCTTTAGGGAACGCCACGCCCCTTCGTCTAAAAGTGCCCTTTGCGTGGGCTGGAGCGGTCGGCTTCCGACAGGTCCGTCCCACTTGCTAGTGCTTACTTCCGGATCACACGCCCGCGGAAAACCCCGGACCCGGTGCTGACCTCGATCACATAGGTCCCGGTCGCCAAGCGCGAAAGGTCCATCACGGGATCCAAAGCTGTGAACCGTGCTACGGAACGAACGCTCCCCAACGCATCGATGATCCGCACGACACCTGAACCGGAAACACCGGTCACCCGGCAAAAACCATCGGTGGGATTCGGCGCGACACCCAGCATGGCAACGTGTCTTGTCCTGAAATAGGTTGACACAAACCAACCCTTCAAGATGGGACTCTCAAAAGAATTCAAAGTGTACAACAGCTACCCGCCGGAATTGCGCAAGCAGGCGGTTTACCGCGTATTAAGCGGGGAGCTTCGCAAGAG
>JANNYL010000272.1:0-11892 GCA_031410075.1 Flavobacteriales bacterium | reverse complement strand
CGAAGGTTCTACAACGAACAAGCCTGAAGCCTGCGGCCTGAAGCCTACGGCCTAGCAATAACCTCCAAGAACATGGCAGACGAAGGCAGACAGATAATTTTCAACATGGTGAAGGTGGGGAAGACCCTTCCTTCAGGCAAGAAGATCCTCAACGACATCTACCTCGGCTTCTACCACGGAGCCAAGATCGGGATCCTCGGTCTCAACGGTAGCGGTAAGTCCACGCTCATGCGCATCATCGCCGGGAAGGAGAAGTCCTTCGAAGGTGATGTACACCTGAGCCCCGGCTACACCATCGGCCACCTGGAGCAGGAGCCCGAACTGGACGACAGCAAGACCGTGATCGAACTCGTGCGCGAAGGCGTGCAGCCCATCATGGACCTGCTGAAGGAGTACGAGGACGTGAACGCCAAGTTCAGCGATGAGGAGTTGATGAGCGATCCCGAGAAGATGGACAAGCTCATCGCCCGCCAAGGTGTGTTGCAGGACCAGATCGAAGCCGCCGACGCGTGGAACATCGACCAGAAGCTGGAAGTGGCCATGGACGCGCTGCGCTGCCCGGAGAGTGATACGCCCATCAAAGTATGCAGCGGTGGTGAACGTCGTCGCGTTGCACTGTGTCGTTTGCTCTTGCAACAGCCGGACATCCTTCTTCTTGACGAGCCGACGAACCACTTGGACGCCGAGAGCGTGGCGTGGTTGGAGTTGCACTTGCAGCAATACAAAGGCACGGTGATCGCCATTACCCACGATCGCTACTTCCTCGACAATGTTGCAGGTTGGATCCTGGAATTGGACAGGGGAGAAGGCATTCCTTACAAGGGCAACTACACCAATTGGTTGGAGCAGAAGACCGCTCGCATGGCCCAGGAGGAGAAGACCGAAAGCAAGCGCCACCGCATTCTGAAACAGGAATTGGAATGGGTGCGCAGCAACGCCAGCGCGCGCCGTACCAAGAGCAAGAGCCGCCTCGCGAACTACGATAAGATGCAGGCCGAGACCACCAAAGAGAAAGAAGCCAAGCTCGAGATATTCATCCCGAACGGCCAGCGACTCGGTGACAAGGTGATCGAGTTCAAAGGCGTGAGCAAGGCCTACGGCGACAAGCTGCTCTTCGAGAACCTCACCTTCTCATTGCCGCCCGCCGGCATCGTCGGCATCATCGGCCCCAACGGTGCGGGTAAGACCACGCTCTTCCGCATGATCATGGGCGAGGAGAAAGCCGATAGCGGCACCATCACCATCGGCGAAACCGTGCAGATCAGCTACGTGGACCAGAGCCACGAGGACCTACTGCCCGAGAAGACCGTGTGGGAAGTGATCAGCGGCGGGCTGGACATGATGCTCGTGGGCGGCATGGCCGTACCGAGCCGCGCCTACAGCGCCCGTTTCAACTTCAGTGGCAACGACCAGAACAAGAAGGTGGCCGTGCTCTCCGGTGGCGAGCGCAACCGCCTGCACCTGGCCATCACGCTGAAGAAAGGCAGCAACGTGCTGCTCCTTGACGAACCGACGAACGACCTGGACGTGAACACGCTCCGCGCGCTGGAAGAAGGCATCGAGGACTACAGCGGCTGCGCCGTGATCATCAGCCACGATCGCTGGTTCCTGGACCGCATCTGCACGCACATCCTCGCCTTCGAGGGCGATAGCAACGTGTACTGGTTCGAAGGCAACTTCCAGGACTACGAGGAGAACCGCAAGAAGCGCCTGGGCGGGGATATCGTGCCGCACCGGATGAAGTACCGGAAGTTGGTGCGGGGCTGACCAGAACGAACCAACGAGAACGAGGCCCGGTGATGAGCCGGGCTTCTTCGTTGAGGGTATGACCGAAGCGCGCTCGCACTACAATGGGAGGTTCATGACCAGTGGAAGTAGTTGCCCTTGACGTTCGTTTTGCGACCTTGAACAATCTTGCCGAAGAAGTTGATGGTCACCATCCAGTTGGCCTTGTCGCTCGACGAATGATCAGTGCTCATGACCACACCAACCTTATGTGCCTTATGGTACACCCGGTCACCAACTTTGAGTGATTTCATTTCTTGGTCTGTCAACATCGTGCCTATATGTGCCTTGTATGCGTTAACAACTGCAATGAGGCTCTCTGCCTTTTTCAGCTTGGGCCCAAGGCAATAGAGCGTGTGAGTCACACCATGCTTGTCGACGTGAGTCATTGGTGAATAAGTCTCCTTGTACTCCTTTCGACGGTTGGTGAGATCATAGACAACTTGACCAACAACAATGCCTCCGGGTTCACACGCATCCATCAATCGCGCGGCTGTGTTAATACCCAAGCCCGCGATGTTCTCCCTGCCGTTGATGTCCTCAACGATTAGATCTTCGTGTTCATGAACGGCGATACGAAGCTTGTACTGTTCACCGATGTCCTCGCGTGAATTGCTCCACGTTGTCACCCCATCCAGAATGAACTTGGCCAGCTGTAGATGGATGTCATACTGCTTGGGGTTAGTGATTCCAATGCAGATTCCATCGCCAGTGGGTATCAACAGCACGTCATTCTGCAATTCCAATGTGCGAAGACCATTGCTGACCACTAGGTTCATCGATGCGATGATTGTGGCCAAATCCTCAATAGCCCGATCCTCACGTGTAAAGTGGACCACATCAATGAAGACATACTTGATTCTTTCCGTCCTATGGATGGGTTTGGCAACAGCGATCGTGGTGTGTTCGCCATTGTGTTCAATTTCTGGCCTCGTATTGCCAGCTTCCTTGATTCCGTTGTGCAGTGCATCTAGACGCACGTTTAGTGGCTGCCCGCCTACAAACGTGTAGGCCGATTTCAACTTCGCCGTGGCTGTGTCGAATAACGCTATCCACTCTCTGTCGTTGTCGCCGAGTTCGGCGTCGATCTCGACAGGCACATAGAATTTAACTGCGGAGCGACCACCGCTCATCTTGCGTTCACCACCCTTGACGAGTTCCACCATTTTCGGCAGAGAATCAGCAAGAAATCGGAGAACATGCTCGCCCTCTTGTTCATCGACATACTGCATCCTGGTCCATTCGGTAGGCCGAAACTATGGTTTCGCCCAACCCGCACTCTGGTGTGCAAAGTACCGGCCCCCATCTCGCGCGAGTCTTCCTCCGAACTCTGGCGCGGGTGTTAGGCGCGCGTGCGGCTTGTGAGCGGGGAAGGCCGTCCACCCGTGCCCTACCCGAATTTCACGTGAGTGTTCAGTCCTATGTCGCTTGTCCCGCGCGGCCGGGAACACTTTCGACAAAGAGGTGTGCTTACCACAGGCAAACGCTTCGTGATCCTGCTGAGCTTGGAGTGCAAGTTGGTTGAGCACGGGAGGCATTCCTAGGCCTGTATACAACCCATCGTCGAACTGGGTATTCCACATCTCTTCTAACTCATCGCACGAAGCGTTGGGTTGCGCTGTGGCCGTTCGCGGAGAGCTGTAAGATGTAGACACCTGTTGCTATGCCTGCCATCGGGAAGTTCAATGCTTGAGCACCGCCAGCCTGGTCTTGGTTTCCCAGAAGCGTCCGCACTAGCCGGCCTTGTGGGTCGAACAGTTCGACCTGCACGTAGCCACTGCGCCGGAGTGAGTAGGACACGTGGAGCACATCACCTTGCGGGTTGCTGTAGGCCTGCAGATCGAATGATGCAGGTTGGTCATCAACGAGCCCCGTGTTCAAACTTGGCCCGCACGAAAGCAGGATATCCCAGCCGTCGTTGGGTTGGAATTCGGTCGGGTCGTCCACAACCAAGGCGACGGTGATAGCGCCAGAGGGGTCCGTGGAGGTGTATGTGCCAGGAGGGGTGAGGTAACCGCTGAACGAGCCCAATGGTGGATAGCTCGTGTCCGGTCCGTTGTGGATCGTCAGGTAATCGCCTTCCCACTCCAACGAAAGACCATCGAACATTACTGTGACCGCGTTACCGATCACATCCGGGAAATACGTGTGGGCTTCGTTGCCATAGTATGGGCCTATGATACCGCCTTGATCGTAAACATGTTGACCGCAGGTCGTTACGGCTGGTGTGAATTCCTGTGAATAGATGAACTCGTTCGACCATGGGCTGGGGCACGCTGCGCGGATGCGTACCTCATACACGTGCCCCGGCCATAGACCGGTGATAGGGTAGGTGGTAGAGGTGATCGTGGTCCAGTCCACCATGATCTGGCTATCGTCCAGCACTTGCACATCCCACGAGGTGGCCGCTGTGTTCAAGTCCACAAAGGTGAACGTGGCAGAATAGGGAGTGATGTTGGTGATCGTCATGTTCGTCACCGATGGTGTGCAGGATGCGATGCAATCCATCCCCAAGCAGGCCGAGGAATTGATGTGTTCACCTATGCGCTGCGCGGGCTGGGGGCCGAAGCCGAGCGTAAGGTCCACGCCGCAGTAGCTCATGATCGTTCCAATACTGTTGGGGGGAAGAATGGGTTGTGCTGGATCAAAGCATGGGCCGGGTGGAGTGCCGAAGAATGGCGGACCCTGCACATTGCCACAATCATCGATCTGGGTGTCGTTGCCGTTCCACACGCATTGGTGCGTATGCGCTGATCCGCACACATGGCCGATCTCATGGGCGATCAATGGTGTCATCATATCGAAGGACCACAGATCCGTTGTGTAGATGACCGGCGCTATAGCGTGCGGCGATCCGCCGGATCCACACAATGTTCCGACGCCATGTGCGAAGCCGCTGCCGTTGCTCGTATTGATGTGCAATGCGATATCACCGTTGAAGGCCGTACGGTAGTCGGCGTAGAGGTTGACGTCGTACTGGTCCCCTATCAACTGGAACGGCTCCTGTTCCGTCCATACGAATACCTCGCTCATGGCGATGGTGATCCCATCGTTCGCATAGATCGCCGCTACCTCATTGTGCAGGGCCGTCATCCATGCCGTGGCTTGTGCAATGTCCAGATCATGCAGCTGGAATGTACTATAGCTCAGTTCGTAGAAGACACGCAAGCACTTATCCGTAAGTCCGCGTGCCACATCATTGTCCACGCCGTGCGGTGATTGTCCCACCAATTCTTTCATCCCGCAACGGAATTCTGCTTCCACCGTGCGCTCCCGATCGTTGTAGATGGCATGTTGATGGTTTCGCCCATTACGCACAGGTTGCACGACCACACTCCCATATTGGCTTGATGCAGCCATACCGATGACCTGATCCGCAAAGAAGCTGAACGCTGCCAAGGAGCGCGGATCACCGAGGACCATCCCACGGTAGTGGAGGCCCGGAACACGGTCTTGGAGAAGGCCTTGGTCCGTTCGAAAGAGAGTTTCCTCAGCATCATCGTTTATGCGGAACAACTCTACCGTGAAGCTGCTGCCCTTGAATGGAACGGCCAAGCTGACGAAGGAAGGTTTTTCCGATAGCAGTGCATGAAGACCTACTGCGTTCAACGTAGTGATCGTCGCATTTTCCATGGTCGTAGCAGGATGTTCATCGACCAGAGTACCATGGTCGAAGATGTGTACCGTGCTCATTTCCACGCTTCGAGCATGCCATTCGAGCACTTGGTCAGCGATCCTTCCTCGCTCCTCTTGTGCGTTGCAAACGGTGAACAGGAATAAACCGGTAGTGAGGAATGTGAAGCGCATGGTGAACGTAATGTCAATGTGACGTACCACCGTGAAGGACAGTTGTCCAATCACTGGAAAGGCCTCCCATCTGGCGCGAGAATTCCACCAAACTCTGGCCCCTCATCTGGCGCGGGACTTCCACCAAACTCTGGCGCGGGTGTTAGGCGCGCGTGGGGCTTGGGAGCAAGGTAGGCCGTCCACCCGTGCCCTTCGCACGGCCCTTACTCACGCCCCCTGATCCACCATCTGCGCGCGGCCACCAACGCCCAGATCGCCTCAACGAGTCCGAACGGCCAAGCCTTCGGTAACAGAAAGCCATAGAGCGAGCCCAATGCGCAAGCGCCAGCGAAACACAGGCTGGCCCAGCGGTGCCGATCCTCCAGCGCGTAGAAGACCAACCCGGCGGACAGGACGACCAAGCCGAAGATGTCAATGGGTTCCATGTATCAATGATAGCCCTCGGATCGACCTGGGGGTGCGTATAGGCATATGCCCTTCATCGGCGGCAAGTAGCATCTTCTTCCATATCGAAAGCCGATCTCCAGGATCAGTAGTGTCCCTGCCACGATCCCGCCTCAATACTTTTGCGGCCATGCGCAACCTGATCGGATCCCTGGTCCTATGCTGTTCATCGTTCTCGGCCATGGCCCAGCAGCCATGCCGCTTGGAGATCACCATTGCGGGCGCTGAGGGCGACACTGTTCTACTGGCCAACTACTATGGCAACCGGCTTTTCTATAGCGACACGGCCGTGGCCAATGCACAAGGCTTGGCGGTGTTCGCACGGAAGAACGGCTACAAGCCAGGGCTTTATGCGGTGCTGCCAGGAAAAGGGCGCGTCAATGTTTTACTGAATGAGCCGCTGATACAATTGGCCACGGAGGCCGCCGATCCTGCTGGTCGCTTACGCGTGATCGCAAGCCGGGAGAACACGATCTTTCATGTTGAGCGCAAAGCCGCGGAGGCATTCTCCGATCCGCAACGCAGCGCAGCGCTGAACGAATTGATCACCGCCAATATCGGTACGTTGGCCGCCATGCTCATCCGCATGGAACAGGAACCAGCGAAGGTGGAGGTGCCCACTGCGAGCGGTGCCTTGGATAGTACAGCCACATCCAACCGTTTCCGGGACCATTACTGGGACAATACCGATCTGCACGATGAGCGCATTGTGAACGGACCCGGCTTCCAGAACCGGCTGGAAGCACTATTGGCCATTGGCCTACCACAGCAAGCGGACGCGATAACAACATACTTGGACAGCCTGATCGTGCGGTGCGATCAGGCAGCAGAGGTCCGGCGCTTCATCGTATCCCTGGCGATCAAGAAGTACCAGGACCTGGAAACGCAAGGTTTGGGAGCTGTGTGTGTGCGCATGGCCCAACGGTATGTATGTACCGGTGCCATCGGAACCGCTGGACCCGAATGGAAGCCGCAGGACCAATGGCGCAAAACATGCGTATTGGCGGCGCGTAAAGCTTCCCTCTTGATCGGAGCAAAGTCGCGCGACCTGGTGCTGGCGGACACCACCGCAAAGAAGTGGGTGAGCATGCACGACATGCCGCAATCGTGCATCGTTGCGGTATTCTGGAGCCCGAACTGCAACCACTGCAAACAAGCTTTGCCGGTGTTGTACGAGAAGTACGTGAGTGAATTGAAGGCCTTGGATGTGGGTGTGTATGCCGTTGCCGAAGCCACGGACAACAAGCTCTTCACCGATTGGAAAGCGTTCATCAAGGAGAACAAACTGGACTGGGTGAACGTGGGAGTGCCGGCGCCCATCTACACGGAATGGAAGCGGAACCCGGCGAAATTCGATGGTGGCCCTACCAGCCGCGAGAGCTTGGCATACGCAGAGACGTGGGAAGTGGTCAATACGCCCAAGTTCTACGTACTGGACCGCGACCGACGCATTGTGGCCAGCCCCGCAACGATCAAGGATATCATCACGGTGGTGAAGGCGCATCAGGCCCAGGTGCACTGATCGGTTCATCGCTGCGGAACGTGTTCCAGTTGATGATCGGCAGGCACGAGGATCGCGTGTCGCACTGAACCCAGCGCAGAAGTTCGATCGGTTCAACTACGCTTCTCGGACACTCCAAGATGCTACTCAGGCATCCGTCGAAAAGGCCGGGTTTGCGCTGGAACATCGGTCATGAGCGCTCGTATCCAGTGCCGAAACAACGCTTTCGATCCTATGAAAAAACACAACCCACACATCCTGAATTGCGGCATCCTAGCCATGCTGCTGTTCGTAGCAAACACGGTACACGCCGGTGCGCCTGTAAGCCCCAAGGTGTTGGATGCAGTTGTCCTCACGGCGTGGCTGCATGTGGAAGACCTGACCATGGCCGATGTGGTGGTGGAACTGGAGGTGGATGGCGTCCTTCAAACAGGCCGCGTGCCGGAGAACGGTCGGTTCGAAATGTCGCTACCTGCCGATGTGGAGGCTGTCTTACGATTCAGCAAACCTGGTCACCTGACCAAGGATGTGGTAGTGGATACACACCACGTTACCGATGGCGGATTCGATGGTAAAAAGCGGCATGTGAGTTTTGCGGTAATCCTGCAGCAGGAGAAGAACATGGCGGGTTTCACTTATCCCGGCCCGGTAGGCTCGCTCGGTTTCGATGAAGGTGGCGGCTGTTTGGCCGTTGCGCATGACCGCAGCGTTGTGCCCGCCGAGCGCCGCACGATCATGGTGTTCTAGCGCAACTGTTGGTGCGAAAGGACAGTATCAGAATTGCTCCGGAGCTTTCTTACGCTGCCTCCGAGCGATCCACACGGCCAGCACGATCGCTCCAAAGAAACAAACGACCGTCGCAGCAAGCTTTCCCTGCGCCCTGTAGTGCTCAGGATCATCTGAAGAGGAGCTCGCCACCGGAGGAAGCGCAGCCAAGCTATCGGCTTGAGCTCTCACCAAACGAAAGCGTTCCCGCATCCGTTCGGTCCATGGAAGATCCCAGGAGATCGCGGAATCCGCTGCTACATAGTGCGCTTTGCCGATGGGTTCTTGCAAGCCTGAATAATCGCCGAACGCGAAGAACCGGAACAGCGTCATCTCCACGTTGATCCCGAAGCCCCCTTCGCGCATTTCCGTTGGTACGTCGCGCGTATCGATCTCGATGAATTTCGACACGTAACCGGGTGCTTCATAGCGCAAGCGATATACATGGTCGAATTCCAAATTGCATTCATACTTGCCGGAATCGACCACTGCTGAAAAAAGCGGAAGGCTATCCTCGCGGATGATCACCGCGGAGTGCACCACTGGGAAACGCGTGCTGTCGTCCATTATCGTTCCGTAGACATACACGTTGTCCACATCGGATCCACTTTGCGCCTGGGTTGTGGTTCCAAGAAGAGCGCCAGTAATACCTGCAGGTTCCGTGCTTTTATGATCAGGGTCGATCTCGTCATTCGGTAATGTGGTTAGATAGAAGCGGATCCGCTTTGCAAATTGGTGATGAACGATCGAACGATCCAGGCGTAGGTGCCGAAGATATTGGCGAACGAGAACAGCGTTATGGACCTGTGCGCGAAGTTCGTTGCACGAATTGGTCGGCCACCGCGTTCGGATCTACCGACCGCTAACAACAGCGGTTGTCAGCCTGGCCAGGTCAATTCCCGGGAGGTGCAAGGGCCTCGTTCGGTGCACCGGGGGTAGGCAACGAGAGCGTTGTCCAAAAGGCTGTGCCATCGGGTGCACGACCGAATGAAATGTCAGCGGCCGGTGATGCGCTGATCGGCGCTTCGCTCACGGCAAGTTCCTCGTTGTCTTTGGCGTATACAACCGCCAACGACCCATCATTGGGAGAGAGCTTGAAATTCGTATGGATGGCGGAGCTTTTCTGGTCACGTCCATCGCACCAGATCACCAAGAAGCCTTCGGCGGTTATCGTTGCTTCCGGAAGTTCGAACTTGCGCGGGTTGCCATCGACATCATCGGTCACGAACCACTGGCCGGCTTTCAGCGTAAGGGCGTTCCCGGCATTGTACAACTCGAACCAATCCGCTGTTTCGCCGAATTCGTTCTCCATTTCGGAGAGTGTGGCCATCACTTCGTTCACTACGATGCGTCCTCCTTCAACAGGAACACCCTGATCCGGCGTCTGCGTTCTTTCCTTCGTGCAGGAGATCATCAACACAGCGGCGAGAAAGAAGAAGGGCATTTTCATGCCGCAAAGCAGGGTCTGCTATGTAGCGCTATGTTGAAGCGAATATGAAGGATCGGCTAATTGTGGCCCGATCGTTCAGCCTTTACACCACCCCAAGGCCTAAAACCCATAATTACTCCGCAGTCGCCCCGGTCACTTTCCTGTGCGTATAGCTCTCGAAGATGTGCCGCTTCGCGAAGCGTGTGTTGCCGTCAGTCTTTTGGAACTTGTTGTAAACGTTCTGAGGCACGCCGTAGAACTCGTACACACTGCCATCGCCGAAGGTCACATGCAACGTGATCGATTTATAGTGCCAGTTGGAGATCATGCTGGCAACGGTCTTCTCGAAAGCCTCAGCATTGGCTGCGTGCGTTTCGGGGTGAATGCTCTCGAGGAACTTGTACGCCGTGATCACATGTTGGCTGACGGTCTCCGCTTCCTGGCGTCGTGCATCATCCTGGAAACGGTCAGGGTGGTGCGTTTTCATCAGGCCTTTGTACAAGGTGTTCAATTCCTTCAGCGTAGTGGCTGTTGTGGAGCCGAGGAGCTTGCGGCTTTCTGCGATCTTCTTCATGCTGTGCGTTCTGCGCCGGGGCGGTTCCCGGGCAAAAGGGCCGCGAAGATGCGCAATGGCGGTTGGACCTGTACATAACTACTTCAAGCTGGCTGCGAGGAAAGTCTGAAGACGGCAAGAACACTCGTATATTCAGTATGTCGATCAGCGCAGGCCACGGAAGCAGCGCCGTTGTTTGAAAATGATCGGCAGTTCTGGTCGGCGAGCCGCTCACGCCAAGCGTGGGTGGCTTCGCTATTTGGTACTACTTTCACGTCACAAACAAGAAGCTCATGAAGCACCTTTTTACCCTCGGAGTCGCATCGTGTTCAATTTTCGGAGCGCAAGCGCAATTGACGGTGACGGACAGTCTTTCGGTGGGCGCGATCTCAACGTTGCTTGAAGGTATCGGTGTAACCGTTTCAAATGTTGCAGTGAATTGTGCTGGCGCGGCCATGGGACAATTCAACGGGCCGAGCGAATTGTCGATCACGCAAGGGTTGGTACTTACTACGGGCAGTGCGGACGCTGTGGCGGGTCATGTGGCGAGTGTCGCATCCGGTTACGTGGGTACACCCGGTGATGCCACGTTGGATCCGGAGCTTTTAGGTGGACTTACCCAGGATGCGTGCGGGCTGGAGTTTGATTGCATTCCGCAAGGGGATACACTGCTTTTCAACTTTTCCTTCGGCTCAGAGGAATACCCCGAGTTCGTGATGACGGGCTTCAACGATGCCTTCGCCATTTACATCACCGGTCCGGGCTTCACTGTGCCAACCAATGTGGCTGCCATTCCGGGAGGTACGTTGGTCTCCATCAACAACGTGAACGATGGCGTCAACAACATGTTCTTCCACAACAATGAAAGTTTCGGTGGCCAATACGTGGCTTACGATGGTTTCACCACCAACCTCAGTGCTTTCGCTGTAGTTCAACCCGGGGAGACCTATCATTTCAAAGTGGTTGTTGCTGATGTGCAGGATGGCATCCTGGACAGTGGAGTGTTCTTGGAGGCTTTCAGTTTCCGCAGCCCGGTATTCGCCAACGGTGTTTCTGAGGTCTCGAATGGGGCACTCCAACTGATCGCACAAGGCGACGCGCATGTATTGCGAGTGCCAACGGGCATGGCCAAGGGCCAAGAAGTGTTGGTGTTCGATGCAACTGGCAGTTTGGTGCGTCGTCAACCGCTAACTGGTCTTGACACGGCATTGCCTTCATCCAATTGGGGTGCTGGCATGTATATCGTGCAAGTACCGGGCTTCGCACCGTTGCGCTTCGTGAAGAAGTGACCCCAGAAAACGCTCTCCGCACTTGGCCATGCGAGGAAGGGCAGGGGTAGCTTCACCCAGGATGTTTCCCCCTCCTAGCGGGCACCCCGGAAGCAGTGCGCATATCCGGGGACTTGCCCGCGTAACCCAAGGAGGGGCAGGGGTGGCTTCGATCTTGTATTTCTAGAAAGATCCAAAAGGAAACCACCCCTGCCCCCAATGTCATTAAGTTAAGGTGGTCAGAAGGCTGGTTTGGAGTTGAAGAGGTACTTGGGCTTAGGCCTGTTTTTGAACTTATCGATGGTGCGCGGAGCGCTTCTGCCTGGCCTTATGGGCACAG
>JANNYL010000271.1:0-12268 GCA_031410075.1 Flavobacteriales bacterium | reverse complement strand
TGAAGAGGGCTCCCACGATCACGACCGCGGCACCAATGCCGTACAGTTTGGCCATGAAATTCTTCCACGCTTTGCTGCCTGGTTTCATCTGTTATCCTTGTGTTGTTGAAAGTTTCGGGTGAATGGTCGTTCTATTGAATGCGCTCGATACTGTTAGGTAACGAGGGGATTGAAGCTAAAGATCCTCTGCACTGACCGCCTTGCCACGGCCGAGGTATGTGAGTACTGAGCGGAACCCGACATAGCATTTCGCCGTGTCCTGGTATTCATAACAACGGGTTCCGGTTTGCAGATAAAGGCCCACGTCCTTGAATGATCCGCCACGGATCACTTTACGCTTTAGCGCAGGTGCGTCGTTCGCCAAAGCATCATAACTGAATTCCGAATTCATGTCGTGATCGAAATCGTAAACGCTCTCGTCGAACGCAGTACTGGTCCATTCAGCAACGTTCCCAGCCATGTTGTACAAACCATAGTCGTTAGCACTATAGCTATCGATCGGCACGGTATGGAATCCACCATCATCGGTATAGTTCCCGTTCAAGGGTTTGAAGTTCCCCAAAAAGCATCCTTGACGGTTTCGGATGTACGGTCCACCCCACGGATAGGCTTGCAATTTCAGTCCGCCACGAGCAGCATATTCCCATTCCGCTTCGGTAGGCAAACGGAAGTCGTTGATGAAGGGTTCACCACCAGCTGCGAGCCACGCGTTCATCATGTTCTGTGTGCGCCAAACGTTGAACGCATTGGCCTGCTGCCAAGTGATGCCAACGACCGGGTAATCGTCATATGCAGGATGCCAGAAATAGTTCTTGGTCATCGGCTCATTGTATGCGTAGGTGAAGTCATGCACCCAGCACAAGGTGTCCGGAAACACATTGATCACCTCTTTGATAATGAACTTACTGCGATCGCTGTGGCCTTGAATGGCGTTGTTCTGACCTTTGGTGTTCGTGTAGCTAAGGTCCAGATCGCGACCGCTCTTGCGTGCAGCCTCTTTAAGATCGATCCAGTAGTACTCGAACATCAGCTTGCGTGTGTCGATCTCCTTACGGCGATAGAACTGCTCACTGGTTCCGTAGAACATATCGGCCAATGCCTCTCTTACTTCTTCATCAGCGATGTCTATTTTTTCATCCCAGTTGATGATGGGCGGGTCGATCTCTTCTCCGAACTCATCCTCCGAAATGACGTGCTCTCCAATATCAGCATCGCCCAATAGACGTTTCATGATCGAATCCTGGACGTAATTCACGAATTGTCGATACTCGTTGTTGCTGATCTCCGTCTGGTCCATGTAAAAGGCCTGGACACTAACAGTACGGCTTTTGGCGACCTGCGCATACGGGGCATCCTGATCACTGGGGCCCATGGTATAGGCTCCCATAGGAATGTAGTTCATTCCATAGGGGTCAACTTGAAACCAACCCGGACGATTTTGGGCGCCGACAAGCTGCCCATTACCGCCTTCGCCACAGCTTGCCAGCAAGGCGATGACGCACAAGTATGTGAGGGGACGAAGTTCCATGGGTCTTCCTTTTTTGCCGTTCCGTCTCAGGTCCTTGCAGGTTCCTGGTCGTTGGTGTCCGGGTAAGCGAACACTCTCAGACAAGACATGCAACGGCGGTTTGGTTCCTTTTGTTACCTCGAATTACAAGAAGCGTGGATGTCCGTAAATCTCGATCACCTTCGGCTTCACGATCTTGAAGCAATAGTTCAGCATGATCTCGTGGCTACCGCTGCTATAGTTCTTCAGTTCTGACGTTGTCACATCATAACTGTAACCTATGCGCAGCATTGCATTCTTTGTTTTGCCCATTTGCATCTGGTAGCCAATGATCGGGGAGATAGCATCTTCTGTGCGGTAGCCTACTCCCAACCAGATCATCTTGTCGTACATGAAGAGCGCGCTCAAGTCGATCTGCGTAGAGGTTGCATCACTCTTGAGCAAGAGACTAGGCTGCACCATGAACTTGGGGTTCTTCAACTGCCAATCGTAACCGGCCTGCGCATAGTAATGCCGACGGTTCTTGATACTCACTTCAACCAATTCTGTTTCGGGCAACTGGGTACTACTGATACCTACCCACAACTTGGGCGTTGTGTAATAGATGCCCGCACCAAGGTCGAAGCCCGAGGCACTGGTGCCATTATCGGGGATCGCTGTATCATCGGATACCGGATCAACCGCGATCCAATCATTTCCCAATGCGCGACTCGTGAGCCCCCCATAAATACCGATTCCCAAAGTACCAACTCCACCACCGGGTTTGATGTGGTAAGCATAATGCAGGCGTGCAACCGTTGTATTCTCCTGACCAAGCTTGTCGAAGTAGATGGACATACCAACTCCACTATTGATCTTACTGATAGGACCGTGAACGTTTATCAGACCCGTTTTCGGGGCTCCATCGAAACCGCTCCACTGTTGCCTTAGCAACACTGTTGCACAAATGTTCCCACTGGTACCTGCAACCCCAGAGTTCACCGATAAACGGTCGAACATGTATTGGGTGTATTGCGGATCCTGTTGCGCAAAAGACGCAGTCGCCAGTAAGGCGCAGGCTGAAATGGTAAGTATCCCCCTCATGCTGATTCTCGTTCATTGTCGCGGGGCAGGGACAGTTACTTCCATGCCTTACACGGTCTGATCCGCCGCCAAAGTAGCAAAAAAGGCATCCGGTGGATCTTTTCAACAGGTTCCTTCAAATTGGGATCCTGCCGGTGAAGACCTTTTCAGGCCAATTTCTGGTACGTCCGCCACCAACGGTCAGGCACCTCTTCCCGACAGGCCAATTGATAGTCGCTGTAGGCGCACGGCACCAAGTGATGCCGTTCGAACCGTGCCTCCTGCTCCGCTTTATAGGGAATATCCATCCACCAGCGATCGCTCACATTGCTTTTATAAAAAACCAATTCCTGCTCATGTTCTTTGATCGGTACCCGAAAACGGGTGAAGCGCTTTCGATCCAACCAGGGCAGATCATTGGTACGGCTTCGAACACCATCTATGAAACACCATACCATTTGCGCGACCAGTTGGGCGGTAACCCCGTATTGGTCGCGCGATGGATCCATCTCATAGATACCCAATGAAGTGATCTTTTCGCTAACGCCGGCATAACGCATGATCCGGCAGATCTCTTCACCGTGGAAGCCATTTGGGCCTGGCCTTGTGGTTCCCGGCGCATCGGCCCAGCGCACACTGCTCATGTCCACACTTACAGTATCCGCATTGCGCAATACGGGCTCGGCATCGGCCATAGCCGCTCGCAATTCACCCAAACGGTGAACGTCGAAGAACAATCTTTCCATCAATTCAATACCGGGTTGATCCACCAAGTAGGTCTGGAAGCCGAGGTTGCTGTAGTTGAACAAATAGTTCGGTTGCCTCAGAACAATATGGCTGAGGTAGGATGTATCCGATAACATCTGACCAGGTTCGCCAAGATCGAAACGGCCATCAACGCACACCAGGTTCGCAGTGCGTTCAAGTTTCTCGTAAGCCAAGTATTGCGAGATCGTATGCCCTTGGCCACCACCGATGATCACGGGAATGATATTCCGTTTGATCAGTTCGGCTATTGAATCCGCTACCGCATGCTGAGTGTCGTTCGCTGTATGGCCCGGATGAATGTCGCCAAGATCCACCACTTTCAGGTCACCAGCTGGCAAGTACAACCGGTAGAGTTCCTCGCGGATCGCATCTGGCGCAGCTACGCAGCCACGAGGCTTGGCGTGGCCTGGATCATCGATCACCCCAATTATAGCGACCTGCACTTCTTCCAACGGTGGCATTCCGTTGACCGTATGGAAACGGGTATTGTCGCCTAACGAATTGGGAAGCCATTCGGGACGGCTTTGGCCGAAACGTTTGCTCGGTTGGAAGTAAATGCTGAGATCCATGTGCTGATGTGCGCAGTTGACCATAGACGCTGGGCAATTGCCCAGCGGAATTCCAACTCTTACGCTCCGAAGGTCGAAGGACGGACACTGCGGCGGCCAGCTCTTGATCACGAGCTACGCACAATGCACTGTTGGCAGCACTAACCGAACTACTTGTCAACGCTGCTTTTTCGCGCAGCCTTCTTCTTGGGTGCAGCCTTCCTGGGAGCCGCTTTCGAAGGTGCAGCCTTCTTGAACGCAGCTTTCTTGAACCCTCCTTTTTTGCCTCCCCCTTTCTTGTCCGGCGCCTGGTCTATAAGGACCACGCATTCTTCCAACGTCAGGTCTTCGGGTTCTTTGCCTTTAGGCACGTTCGCGTTCTTCTTCCCGTCTGTGACATACGGACCGTATTTGCCTTTGAGGATCTGGATGCTCGACCCGTCGAAACTTTTGATCGTGAGGGCCGCAACACCTGCCTGCTTGGCCTGAACGAGTTCGATGGCCCGTGCCAGCGTAACCGTATTCATGTCCTCGCCCTTGGGAATGTTGGCGTAGAGTCCTTTGAACTTCACATACGGACCGAAGCGGCCTTTTGCTACCGCAAGTGTTTCGCCTTCGTACTCGCCCAGTTCACGCGCCATGTTCCCAGCCTTCTTCTGGTCCACGATCTCGATAGCCCGCTGCAGATCGATGCTGAGCGGATCATCCTCGGCAGGGATGCTCGCGAATGTGCTACCGAGCTTCACATACGGTCCAAAGCGGCCCACTCCGATGATCACCACTTCACCATCGCGCTCACCCAGCGTGCGTGGAAGCTTGAAGAGGTCCATCGCTTGCTCATACGTAATACTGGCGATGCTTTGATCCTTACGAATACTGGCAAACTTGGGCTTGTCCTCGTCTTCGGCATTGCCGATCTGCACCATGGGGCCAAAGCGACCGATCCGCGCAACCACATCCTTGCCACTCACTGGATCCTTACCGAGTATCCGGGCACCTGAAGCGCGTTCCGCAGTGTCCTTCACTGTGCCGATGGTGGCGTGGAACGGCGTATAGAACCTACGGATCATCTCTCGCCAGTTCTCATTGCCTTCGGCGATCACGTCGAACTCCTCTTCCACTTTCGCGGTAAAGTGGAAATCCACGATAGTGGGAAAATGCTCTACCAGAAAATCATTCACCACCATGCCGATATCCGTAGGGAAGAGTTTCTGCTTTTCAGCACCCACGTTCTCCATCGCCGTGGTGTCGGTGATCGTATCATTCACCAACGTGAGGATGCGATAAGGGCGTTGCGTACCATCGCGATTCTCCTTCACCACGTAGCCGCGTTTCTGCACGGTGCTGATCGTTGGTGCATAGGTTGACGGGCGACCGATACCCAGTTCCTCCAATTTCTTCACCAAGCTGGCTTCTGTAAACCGCGGTGATGGGCGATCGTAGCGTTGAGTAGCGGTGAGCGTTTGCAGTTGCAGTAGTTCACCTTGCTTCATTTCTGGCAGCAAGCCTTCTTGCTCGTCACCTTCCTCGTCATCGCGGCCTTCGAGATACACTTTCAAAAAGCCGTCGAAGAGGATCACTTCTCCAGAGGCTACCAACTTCTCGGTCGGGTGACCGCTGATATCGATGTTGACCACCGTCTTTTCCAGTTCGGCCTCGGCCATTTGGCTGGCAATGGTGCGCTTCCAAATAAGTTCGTACAAACGCTCAGCGTCGCGATCGCTGCCAGCGTTGCGCACGTTCATATCGGTGGGGCGAATGGCTTCGTGCGCTTCCTGTGCTCCCTTGCTCTTGGTAGCGAATTTGCGCGGTTTACTGTACCGTTCACCGTAGCTGCCTACAATGGTATCCTTTGCGGCGCCGGTGGCAAAATCGCTCAGGTTCACCGAATCGGTACGCATGTATGTGATGTTCCCTTGCTCGTACAAGCCTTGGGCAATGCGCATGGTGCGATCAACAGAATACCCAAGCTTTCGTGAAGCCTCTTGTTGTAAGGTGGATGTTGTGAAAGGTGCAGCTGGAGAGCGCTTTCCGGGCTTCTTCTCAACTGCGTTCACGGTGTATGTTGAACCCACGCAACCTTGCACGAACTTCATCGCTTCAGGTTCGGTGGCGAAGCGCGTTGGCAGTTCGGCCTTTACCTGTGTGCGGCCATTCACCAGGAACAACGCCGCAATGCGGAACGTGCTGTTGCTCTCGAAGCCGAGGATCTCCCGTTCGCGATCTACAATGAGCCGGACAGCAACACTTTGTACGCGCCCTGCACTGAGAGAGGGCTTCACTTTCCGCCAGAGCACCGGGCTCAGTTCGTAGCCTACCAAACGGTCCAGTACGCGACGCGCCTGTTGAGCATCCACCAAATGGATATCGATCTGGCGAGGATTCTCGATGGCTTTCAGAACAGCCTTCTGCGTGATCTCATTGAAAGTGATGCGCCTCACCTTGGAATCTGGCAGGTTCAAGGCTTCCTTCAGGTGCCAGCTGATGGCTTCTCCCTCGCGGTCTTCGTCAGTCGCGAGCCACACCATACTTGCCTTGTTCGCTTCGCGTTGAAGTTGCCCAAGTCGCTCCTTCTTGTCGTCGGGAATGATGTAGGTAGGCTCGAAGTCGTGGTCCACATCCACACTGAGGTCGCGCTCCGGTAAGTCCCGAACGTGGCCATAGCTGCTGAGCACAGTATAACCCGCGCCCAAATATTTTTCGATGGTCTTGGCTTTTGCCGGTGACTCCACGATCACCAATTCGCCCGATTCCTTCTTGGCCATGCGTCTTCTTCGTTTTGGTCTCCGATCAACAGATCTTTTGCGGATGAAGGCCGCAAATGAACGGTGATAATCCGCCTCGTTGGTTGTCGGGTACCTGCACCTATATCCATTCCCCTACGGGGAAGGTTTTTTCGGATCGCGGGTCAATGGACGTATGCCATCCTGTCAGCTTACCTTCGCGATCCCATTCCAGAATCAGGATTGCCCAAGAAAGTCTACATAGAATCGTACGGTTGCCAGATGAACCACAGCGACAGTGAGATCGTTGCGAGCATCTTGGCAAAAGAAGGATACGAAACGTCCACAACGCCTGATGGTGCTGACCTGGTTTTACTGAACACCTGCAGTATCCGCGAAAAAGCGGAGTACACCGTGATGCAGCGCATCAACGAGATGAAGCATTACAAGCAGATGAAGCCCGATATGAAGGTGGGCGTGCTTGGGTGCATGGCGGAACGTATGCGGGAAGACCTCTTGAAGCAGAAAAAGGTCGTAGACCTTGTGGTAGGACCCGATGCGTACCGAAGCCTCCCTTCCCTTTTGTATGAAGTGGATGGTGGGCAACGAGCCGTGAACGTGCTTCTGAGCCGTGAAGAGACCTATGGCGAGATCGAACCTGTGCGATTGGACAGCAATGGAGTCACAGCTTTCGTGACGATAATGCGCGGCTGCGACAATATGTGCGCATTCTGTGTTGTGCCATTCACTCGTGGAAGAGAACGCAGTCGTGACCCGCAGAGCATTGTGAACGAATGCCGCGACCTGGTGAGCAAAGGCTTCAAAGAGGTGACCCTGTTGGGGCAGAACGTGGACAGTTACAAATGGGCTTCGGACAGTGGCGAAGCGCATACGGACTTCGCCGATTTGCTGGCCATGGTCGCGAACATTTCTCCAGCACTTCGCGTGCGGTTCAGCACAAGCCATCCGAAGGACATGTCGGACAAGGTTTTAGAGGTAATGGCGACCCATTCGAACATTTGCAATTATGTGCATCTGCCCGTGCAGAGCGGCAGCAGTGCGGTGTTGAAGCGAATGAATCGGGGCTATACGCGCGAATGGTATTTGGATCGCATCACTGCCATTCGCCGACTAATGCCGAACGCGGCCATCAGCACGGACATCATCACGGGGTTCTGTGGCGAAACCGAAGAAGAACACCAAGAAACGTTGAGCCTATTGAAAGAAGTACGGTTCGATATGGCATACATGTTCAAATACAGTGAGCGCCCGAAAACACTAGCTGCGCGGAAATACCCGGATGATGTGCCAGAAGAAGTAAAAGGCCGTCGGTTGCAGGAAGTGATCGATACAGTAACGCGAACTTCAAGTGACGGGAACAAGCGGTTCATCGGTTCTGAACAAACCGTATTGATCGAAGGCGTCAGCAAACGCAGTGCGGCAAACATGTTCGGGCGAAGCGACCGCTACACCACGGTGATCTTGCCCAAGATCTTTGGGAATTCGTTTTTGGCGGCAGGGGATTACGTAAGCGTGCAGATATCGAGCGCTACGGCAAGTTCCTTGCAGGGGGAGGCTATCGCAATACTGCAGAACGGGTAAATAAGACACGGAAGATCACAACTCCGTCCAGACCAGAAATGAACGTACAGGGGATCAAACAACGCTTCGGCATCATCGGCCATTCGCCGGAACTGGACCGTGCGATCGAAATAGCGGCCATCGTAGCGCCCACCGACCTTTCAGTCCTTATCACAGGCGAGAGCGGAAGTGGCAAGGAAGTAATGCCCAAGATCGTGCACGAATACAGCCCTCGGAAACACGGGCCATACATCGCGGTGAACTGTGGCGCTATCCCGGAAGGCACGATCGATAGCGAATTGTTCGGGCATGAGAAAGGTTCTTTCACCGGGGCCCATGAAGCTCGAAAAGGATATTTCGAGGTGGCCGACAAAGGCACTATTTTCCTGGATGAGGTAGGCGAATTACCGCTCACAACACAGGTTCGTTTATTACGGGTGCTCGAGACCGGCGAATTCATACGGGTAGGTAGTAGTCGCTCCCAAAAGACCAGCGTACGGGTGGTTGCCGCCACCAACGTGAACATGTGGCAGGCCGTACAAAAGGGCGACTTCCGTGCAGACCTTTATTACCGACTTAGCGCTATCCCGATCTTCTTGCCACCGCTGCGCGAACGGATCAGTGATATCCACTTGCTGTTCCGAAAATTCGCGATCGATAGTGCCGAAAGACATCGCATCAAAGAGCCCATTGTTCTCACCCCGGAGGCTCAGCAACTGCTCGCGGGATATCGCTGGCCCGGCAACATCCGGCAACTGCGCAACATTGTAGAGCAGATGAACGTGATCGAAAAGGATCAACGCCTTATCGACGCGAACAAATTGCGGTTCTACCTGCCCACGGTGGATGCCTCCTTGTTGCCTGCGGTGATGACCAAGGTTGGGGCAAGCAATGAAGCCACCGGACCCAGCGAGCGAGAGATGTTGTACGCCGTTGTAGGCAAGTTGCAGCAAGATGTGAATGCCTTGAACGAGCAATTGAGCGCCTTGATGGAGGGCAAGGAGCCCTTGCATCGCTCCATTCCTCCAGCGTACCGCGAGGATATCATTTTGCAACCACAAGGTCATGCGCACGCACCCATGACCATCGAGCGCGTTCCGCAGGCTGGTGCCCAGGCGAGCGATATTGAACATGTCGAAGTAGAGGAGTCCTTGAGCCTGCATGCGAAGGAGAAGGAGCTGATCCAAAAATCACTGATCAAGCACCGCGGCCGACGCAAAGGGGCTGCGAACGAATTGGGCATCAGTGAGCGTACGCTGTACCGCAAGATCAAGGAGTACGATATAGCATGAAGCGGATCCGTGCGGTGCATGATGAGAAAGCCTTTTCGGGCAAGCTGGCAGCTGGCAACTGGCGGTTAGGATCGCTCCAACTGCTGTTGCCAAGTTTGGCCTTGATCGTTTCTTGTGGTGTGAATTATTCGTTCAGCGGTGGAAGCATTCCTGCGGGTGCAAAAACCATGAGCATTCAGCTCTTTGATGCTCGGGCGCCGCTATGCACTCCGCAAAGCGCGCAATTGCTTACCGAAACCGTTCGCGATCTGCTGCAAGCCCAAACACCATTGAACTTGGTGCGTACCGAAGGCGACTTGCAATATGAAGGAGCGGTGATCGCCTTTGACGTCCAGCCAGTCGCTATTCAAGCCAGCGAAACGGCCGCTTTGAACCGACTCACCATTTCCGTCAGTGTGCGCTATACGAACAAGCTTGAGCCCAAAGCGAGCGGCGACATCAGCGCCAGTCGCTTCGCGGATTATAGCAGCACACAGGACCTCTCGGCTGTTGAGGCGCAGCTGGTGGAGGACATCAGCAAACAACTCGCGCAGGATATTTTTGACAAAACCCTGGGGAACTGGTGAGCAAGCGAGAAGTTCCGCAGCGAAAGCTTCGAATTTCAAAACATAGTGCTTGGGTTCCAGAGATAGACTTTCCTTTGTTACCCGGTTAAAACCTGAAGTTTGACCCTCGAGACCTGAAACGTTACATGGACCGCGACCACCTGACCAGCTTGATCGTTGACCCTGCGGTAGTGCAAAAGGACGACATCACGAGCTTGCGCGAAATGGCGGCACGCTATCCGTGGTTCAGCGGTGCGCACTTGTTGATGGCAGTTGGTGGGCACCAGCAAGGAGATGTACTGTTCGACGAGCAATTGCGCACCTCCGCAGCGCACCTGCCTTCGCGCTCGGTTCTCTTCGATCATTTGCACGACGGTTCGTCCCCTAGCATCTTCCGACAAGAACCAAGCATTGCACCGGTTCCGGGATCCACCCCGGTCCTTTCGGTTGTGCGTGATGAACCCGAGGTCATTCTGCCCGAGGCATTAGAGGCGTCTACAGATCTTGCGATCTCCCCCCCCGTCGCGGACAGCAGACGCTCCGAAGACCTGGTTGCGGAAGAGGCTGTACGAACAGCCCCTTTGATTTCTGTGGAACCCGCTCCTGTTCTACAAAATGATCCGTTGGAAGAACAGTACCGCAACGCAGCGATCGCAAGTAGCTATGAACTGCTACTGGAGAACACGCCAGATATATCTCTGCCCGAGGGCAAGGAGGCTCTCGCGCGCTCGTCTGATGCGGAAAGCAGACCGGCTGTGAGTTCCGGCCCACGTCGATTCACTGAATGGCTTTCGACCGCCGAAGTACCCGCCAGTGCATCTCTGCCGGCGAATACGCGCCTGGACCAACTTTCAAGTGCCCCAGATGCTCAGGATTGGCTTCGGGAGAAGCCGGCGACACCTCTGCCAGAAACACACGAACCCGCTGCTACCACTCAAGCGTTGATCGATAGCTTCATCAAGCAGAGTGTTCCTGCTTTTCCACAAAAAAAGGCCGAATTCTACACGCCCCAACAAGCCGCCAAACGCAGCTTGGAAGATCATGTGGATATGGTCACCGAGACCCTTGCTCGCATTTATGAAAAGCAAGGCAATACGTCCAAGGCCATCGCTGCCTACCAGCGTTTGGCACTGAAGCACCCTGAGAAAAGCGCGTATTACCGATCGCTTGCGCAAGCTTTGGAAGGGAGATAAGGCCTGAGTTCGGGAATTGGCAAAGAATACTGTGCTCGGTGAACTTCCTGACGTAGGCCAAAAACCACTTACTTCGCAGCCCTTTTCAGAATCCCCCTAGCATGTTCATCTCCATCATCATCATTATCGTTGCCGTTCTGTTGGCCCTTGTTGTTCTTGCTCAGAACCCGAAAGGCGGCGGTCTAGCTGCTGGTTTCACAGGTGCCTCCCAGATAGGCGGAGTGCAGCGCACAGCGGACTTTCTTGAAAAAAGCACTTGGTCGCTTGCGGCTGTCCTGATGGTGTTGTGCCTTGTCAGCTCGGCTGGCAGTAGCACCCGTGCCGGTAGCACAGACCCGCTGGATGAAAAGATCGAAGTGGAGCAGCAACCAGCTTCCGGAGCCCAGCAGAACACCCCGCCAGACGGCCAATAGTTCGGCCGCTGCGCCACGGTGTCAGATTTTCGTCGGCTCGAAGTACTTCTTGGCACATCTCGTCCGGGCATGGTCGCTTGGCACCGTCATTGACAAAAGGCGGCCTCACGGTTCTACCCTACCACAACCTTTCAATCCTTATCAACCCAACATGGCCAAAGTGAAGCCCCTGGCAGACCGCGTGCTCGTTGAAGCAGCGCCCGCCGAAGAGACCACCAAGGGTGGCATCATCATCCCTGATACCGCGAAAGAAAAACCACAGCGCGGAAAAATTATCGCCGTAGGCACCGGTCGCGTGGCCGATGACGGAAAAGTGTCCCCGCTAACCGTGAAGGTTGGTGACGAGATCCTTTACGGCAAGTACAGCGGCACCGAGCTCACACTCGAAGGCAAGGACTACATGATCATGCGCGAAAGCGACATCTACGCGGTACTCAACTAAGAACCCAGTACGGGCGCGAGATCTCGCGCCCCAACTCAATCCCCAAAGAAAATGGCAGCCAAGAACATCCAATTCGACATTGACGCCCGCGATCGCTTGAAGCGTGGCGTGGACCACCTCGCGAACGCCGTGAAGGTGACCCTCGGTCCCAAGGGCCGTAACGTGATCATCGACAAGAAATTCGGAGCGCCCCA